>NZ_DALZXY010000179.1:0-1592 GCF_031988865.1 Arthrobacter sp. | reverse complement strand
GCGAGCGGCGGCGCGACCGGTGGGGCAGGAACCTGACCGGCCTGCGCACCCGTTTCGCTGCCCTAGGCTCCCGTCTCACTGCCCTGGCCCGCCGCGGCAGCAATGCTGATGACCGGGAGGTCCGTTAGGGTAATGGGAAGACCAAGTAAGGCACATCACTGCAGCCGCATCATTACAGTGCAGCTTCCGAATAGGGCGTGAATGAACTCCGACGAAACGACATCTGAGGCGCTGGAACTCCAAGCGGTCTTCGGCTATGCCTCAGACCGCGGCCTGCGGCGGGAGCTGAACGAAGACTCATTGATCGCAGCTGATCCCATCTTCGCCGTAGCTGACGGCATGGGCGGACACGAAGCCGGAGAAGTGGCCAGCAGCATCTGCGTGCGGACGCTGGGGGACTCCCGGATAGTGGGGGAGCACCTGCCCGTGGTCGCGGCCGCTGAGGTGGAAGAACTGCTGGCGAAGGCTGACAGCCAGATCCGCGCGGCAACCGGGGGACGCGCCGGCACCACGCTCACCGGTGCGGTGCTGGTCCAGGAAGAGTCCCAGCCCTACTGGCTGGTTTTCAACGTGGGCGACTCCCGCACTTACCGGTTGTCCCAGGGCGTCCTGGAACAGATCACCGTTGACCACAGCGAAGTCCAGGAACTCGTGGACCTCGGCCAGATCACCCCTGACGAGGCCCTGGTGCATCCGCGCCGCCACGTCGTGACCCGCGCCTTGGGTACCGGCAACGACACCAACGCGGATTTCTGGCTGATTCCGGTCGAGCCCGGCGACAGGCTGATGGTCTGCTCTGACGGCCTGACCGGTGAGGTCAGCGACGGGCACATCTTCCAGATCCTCAACGCCGTCAGCAATCCGCAGGACGCCTGCGCCGCCCTTGTACAGGCAGCCCTGCGCGCCGGCGGCCGGGACAACGTGACCGTCCTGGTCATTGATGCCGAGTCGGGTTCCGGCAATCCGGACTCCGGCGCGATCACGCTGCCGGGAATCGCCGCACAGGAAGCGCGGCGGCCAGGCACGGCCGGAGCCGGGCATCCCGGGACGCCCGGGCCGGCATCGATGCCTGAAACGGCTGAAAACGGCCAGTGATGGACGGCCTGCGGTACCGTGGCGGTGCCTGGATTGCCCTGGCACGGAATTCCCGTGTTGTCCTGCTGCCGCCGGACAGCGGGCAGGAACGGGTGGACGAAGTTTGGGACGTCCTGTCCGGCGACGCCTCGCTGGACGCCGTCTTCGAAGCCGTCACCGGTGGCCTGGCCGGCTCCCTAAGCCAGCTGCCGTCTTTCGGCCTCCTGACCGTTGACGGGCAGGCGCACGTGCTGCTGCGCGGACCGCTGGAACTCGCCCTTGGTCCGGGCAGGGCGGTTGCCTCCGGCGAACACCTGCGGACCTGGAGCGAACAGGTCCTTCCGGCTGCCGGACGCGCCGCGCTGAAGGTCACAGACCCGGGCGACGACGCCGCCTCCCGCCTCCCGCTGCTGACCCTGCGGGAAGGCATGGCCACCGTTTCGGTGCTGGAGATCGACCTCGACGCCGCCCGGGCAGGTTCCGCGGCGGCAAGGTCTGGGACTGCTCCGGCTGCACCG
>NZ_DALZXY010000178.1:0-1624 GCF_031988865.1 Arthrobacter sp. | reverse complement strand
GCGACGGCGATCGAAGCGCCGATCAGCGCCGCACTGCTGCTGTCGCTGCCCTCGGTGGCCATGGCGACGGCGGCCTGCGCGGAGCCGCCCGACGCCGTCGCAGGCGCGGCGTTAAAGGCCGCAGCGAGCAGTGCCAGCGCACCCGCCATGATCAGGCCGTTGACGCCCAGCAGCACCGTGATCCCGGCTCGGCGTCGGCGGCGGAACGCGAACACGGCTCCGGAGGCCAACAGGACGGTAAGGATCAGGGCCAGGGGAATACCGGCAAACCAGGTGTTCATGGCGTTTGCCTTTCGGAGTCAGTGGGTCCGGTGGAGGAAACAGAGTCCGGCAATTGCGGGCTCCAGGGTTTGAACGGACGGCCTTCGTCCGTGAACACGCGGGAAAACAGCTCGTAGTACTCCAGCCGCAGGGCTTGGATCGCGGCCACCAGCCCTTCCAGCGCGAACGTAATGGCGTTGCCGACCAGGAAAACCAGGACGGCCAGGACCGCCCGCCAATCCGGGTGCCACAGCGCCGTCGTCGCCTCCCAAACAATCAGCAGCAGGGCCGCATGCGTGATGCCGAAGGCCGCCAGCCGGGTGAAGGAAACGATGTTCGAGGCGAGCTGGATGAGCGTGTCCACCAGCTCCACGGAGGCCTGCATGGTGCCGGTGGCCCCGCCGCCGGCTTCCACGAAGAGCCCGGTAAAGATCAGCACAACCGCGACGGCGGCCATGATGGCGGCGGCAATGATCAGGCCTGGGACCCTGGCGACCAGCCCGCCGGCCAGCAGCCCGACGGCGAGGAACAGCAGGGCGCCGGCCAGCCCGGTGCGGGCGTAGATGGCATAGGCCCAGCCGCCCTCCCGGACCCGGTTGATCGTGCCGACGGTATACGCGCCGGAAAGCAGCACCGCCCCGAAGACCAGGGCAGCGATGAGCAGGGGGACAGGGTTCTCTACCGGTTCCAGCCAGATCACCGGGATCACGTGTGTGGGGCCGAAAAACTCCCCGTAAAGGATGCCGAAAAACACCGCCGCGAGTCCCGCCCCGAAGATGAACAGCCAGGTCTTCTGGAAGCGGCGCAGCCTGTGGATCCGCCCGGAGCGGATAAGCAGGCCGGCAAGCACCAGCAGCAGGCCCTGCCCGGCGTCGCCGAACATCATGCCGAACATCACCACGTAGGCCAGCCCCGCGAGCCGCGCCGGGTCCACATCCGCGTACGGGATGGTGGTGTAGGTGTCCACCAGCAGCCGGGAGAGCCGCGGGGCCTTCCGCTGCGGGCGTTCGTTGCCGGTGAGCAAGGTGGGCGGCTGGACTCCGCGCGGGGTCTTCAACGGCACGACGCCGGCGCCCAGCGGGGCCAGTGCCTCCCGCAGGGCCGGAATCCGCCGGGCCGGGGACCAGCCCACCAGCCCGGACACCGGACCGTTCTCCACGGCAGCGCTGGCGGCTTTGTCGAATTCTTCGGGGCCGTCGCCGGGGGGATACGGCAGGTCCAGCTCGACGGCGGAGCTGCGGGCGACTTCGATGAGCGCGGCATGCTTGTGTTCCGTCGGTGCGAGTACCGCCACGCGTTCCATCCGGACGGGGGTGAGGGTTTCACGCCACTGCATCGAGGACCTCGATGCAGTGGCGTGAAA
>NZ_DALZXY010000177.1:0-1752 GCF_031988865.1 Arthrobacter sp. | reverse complement strand
CGCCGCCGTCCTGGCCGGCGCGGCCGTGCTCTCGCTGGCTGCGGCGCCCCTGCTCGGCGTGGATGCGGAACGCAAGGTGCTGCGCGACGCTGTCGAACCGCCCGTGGACCTGTTCAACTATCCCAGTCCGCTCACGGATTTCCGCCGGTATGTAAAGGACAACGCAGACACGACGCTGTTCACCGTCGAGGGGCTTCCGCAGGGCCAGCGGGTCCGGCTCGCCGCCATGGACACGTACGACGGCGTGGTCTACGACGTTGCGGCGCAGTCCACCGGCGGTTTTGCCCGGGTGGGGGACGCCGGAACACTGGGCGGCCAGCCGGACCCCGGCCGGGGCACCGAGGCCACCCTGCGGTTCTCCCTTGACGGTTACAGCGGCGTCTGGCTGCCCGCCGGCGGTGAGGTCCAGTCGCTGCGCACCACAGGGGAACGTGGCCAGGACATCGCCGGAGGCCTGTACTACGACGCGGGGTCCGCCACCCTGCTGACGGCGGCCGGGGTTGGTGCCGGCGACAGTTACGAAGCCAGTGTCCTCTTCCCGGAGGAGTACGACGACGCGCAGCTGGCGCAGTACGGGTTCGCCGATGCCGCGCAGCCGCGGCTGCAGGGCGAACCGGCGATCATCGGCGCGAAGGCAGCCGAATACGCAGGGGAGGAAACCACCCCCGTCCAGCGGGTCCGGCGGCTGCAGCAGATCCTGGCCACGGAGGGCTACTTCAGCAACGGCAAGGACGGCGAGACCCCGTCGCTGCCTGGCCACGGAGCCGCCCGGATGCTGAGCCTCCTCGATGCCGAACAGATGGTGGGTGATGACGAACAGTACGCCGTGGCAATGTCCCTGATGGCGCGGAAGCTCGGCATCCCCGCCCGAGTGGTGATGGGCTTTTACCCGGACTGGGAGGAGCTGGACTCAGCGCCGGAAAAGATCGAAATCACCGGCGACGATGTGCATGCCTGGGTGGAGATTGAATTCGACCGTGTGGGCTGGGTGCCGTTTTTCCCCACCCCGGATGAGGACAACGAACCGGTTCCGCCGCAGCAGCAGCCAAAATCCACCCCCAAGCCGCAGGTCCTGCAGCCGCCGCCCCCACCACAGGAGCCGGCCGAACTGCCGCCGGACACGGCGGCCGATCCGCAGGACGCCGAGCAGCAGAAAGACGACCTATGGCAGACGGTGTCAGGGCTGCTGCGGGTACTGGCTATTGCGTCCCTGCCCCTGGCTGTGCTGTTCGGACCGCTGCTGGCGATCCTGCTGCTCAAGCGGCGGCGTACGAAGCGCCGGCGGACCGCCGGAGGAGCTGCCCAGCGGGTGGCGGGAGGATGGCGGGAAGTCCTCAGTTCCGCTGCGGACCACGGCGTCCTGCTCAGTGGACGGCAGACCCGCCGGGAGGACGCCGCCGTGTTGGGCCAGGCGTTCCCCTCCGAGTCCGACAGAACAACGGCGCTGGCCAGGCGGGCCGACGCCGGGATCTTCGGTCCCGGCGACCCGGCGGAAGCCGAGGTCCAGGCGTACTGGAAGGATGTAGAGGGGCTCCGAACCCAGCTGGATGGAAGCGTGGGCTTCTGGCAGCGCCAGCGGGCCAGGTACTCGCTGCGCTCCCTCCGGCTGGACCGGCGGCTTGACCGGAAACGTGACCGGCGGTTTGACCAGCTGGCTGACCGGCGGGGCGACCGGCGGGGCGAGCGGCGGCGCGACCAGTGGGGCAGGAACCTGACCGGCCTGCGCACCCGTTTCGCTGCCCTAGGCTCCCG
>NZ_DALZXY010000176.1:0-1816 GCF_031988865.1 Arthrobacter sp. | reverse complement strand
ACCTGTTCCAGCTGTTCCGGGACACCCCCAACCAATGGGATGCCTGGGACCTCGATGCGCACTACCGGTTCAACACCACTGACCTGATGCAACCGGACTCGATCGATACCGAGGACGGCGGCCGGGTGCTGCGGATCCGGCGTACGATCGGCGCCAGCCCCTCCGACTCCAGCTCCTTCGGGTCCTCCACGATCGATCAGCGGATCAGCCTGAGCCCGGACGGCGCCGCCGTGGATCTGGCCGTGGACGTGGACTGGCACGAGCGGCAGAAGCTGCTCAAGCTGGCATTCCCCCTGGACGTCCATGCCGAGCGAGCGGCGTCGGAAATCCAGTTCGGCCACCTGTACCGGCCCACCCATGCCAACACCTCCTGGGATTCGGCCCGTTTTGAAACGGTGGCGCACCGGTGGGTCCATGTCGGCGAACCCGGCTTCGGCGTCGCGGTGGCCAACGATTCCACCTACGGCCACGACACCCTTCGGGATGAAGTGGACGGGCGGACCTGCACCACGGTCCGGCTCTCCCTCCTGCGCGCCCCGCTGTTCCCGGACCCGGAGGCTGACCAGGGCAAACACCATTTCCGGTTCTCCCTCCGTCCCGGCTCCGCGATTGCCGACGCCGTCGCTGAGGGTTACCGGCTGAACCTGCCGCTGCGCACCGTTGCGGGCGTCGGGACCACGGAGCTGGCCCCGCTGGTGACGGTGGATAATCCCGCGGTGGTGATCGAAGCTGTGAAGCTCGCGGAGGACCACAGCGGCGACGTGATCGTCCGGCTGTACGAAGCCCACGGCGGCCGCGCCGAGGCCCGGCTCCGGGCAGATTTCGACCACCGGTCGGCGGTGGCCACGGACTTGCTGGAGCGCGGGGTTGAGTCCACAGCGGTGAGCGTCGACGACGGCGGCGGTGGAGGCGGCGGTGGCGACGGTGGCGAGGGCAGTGGCCGCGGCGGTGGCGGTGGCGAGGGCAGCGGCCGCGGCGTGCGGCTCAGCCTCCGCCCGTTCGAGCTGGCCACCGTGCGCTTCCGCGTGCGGTGAAGTTGACCGGCCCGATCAGGGCAGCAGCAAGGCCGCCGCGAAAGCCACGCACCCGGCCAGGTGCCCGGCCAGGACCTGAGTGGGCGTATGGTCACCGAGCTTCACCCGGGACCACCCGGTGGCTGATGCCAGCATCAGTGCCAGGGCCGGACCAAACACGGAAACGGGCGCCAGCAGGGTCAAACCAATGTACGCGGCCACGGCGGAATGGACGGAGAGCTTCCACACCAGGTTCGCCGCCATACACAGCATCAGGCCGATAAATACTCCGCCGATTTCGCCAAAGAGGACGGCCGGGGCGTGCAGGAGGAGAAGGACCAGTGCGCCAAAGCTCAAAGACAGTGCCGAAGCAGCCAGGATCGGAGCTCGCTGGGAGCGCACCCCCACATGGTGGTCAGTTATCGAACCGCGCCGCTTCAACCACAGAATCAAGCAAAAGGGCAGGCCCACGGTGAAGCCCGCCGCCACTGTTCCCTGCAGCCAGGTGACGCCGGGGCTGAGCAGCGGCTGCAACAACAGCAGAAGTCCCACCATCACGGCCGGGGAGGAGGTTTCAGTGACGATGCGCGCCAGCTGCCGGGATCGGGATGCTGGAGCCAGCTGGGTTTTGGGCATCAGACGATCATACGGCGGTCTTGCTGGCAGGGATGGCTGGGCTGCCGGCCGGCAGAGCGGGCCCGCCGGCAGCGATCCGGTGCGCAGCTCAGGCGACCTCCCCGCCGAACAACCCGCCATATCTGCGCACGCAACCCGCCCAAGCTCGCCATATCTGCACACCCAGC
>NZ_DALZXY010000175.1:0-2066 GCF_031988865.1 Arthrobacter sp. | reverse complement strand
CCCCGCCGGCCGCAATCAACCTGGTCGCCAGTGCCTGCACCTCCGCATCCGCGGCGAACCGGACGGTGGTCCGTTCCAGGCCGTGCCCACTGTCCGTCCATACCTGGTTAGGACCGTTGACCAGTATGTCCGTCACGCCCGGGCGCAGCAGCAGTGGCTGCAGCGGACCGAGCCCCTGAAGGTCGGCGCGGACCCGGTCCACCGCCCGCAGCCCGCCTTCCGAACCAAGCAGGCGTCCGCTGGAGTACACGGCTTCAGCCAGGGTGGCTCCGGTGACCGGAGCGTTACCGGCCAGGACCTCGGCACGGACCTGGCTGACCAGGTTCGCACTGCCCGGATCAGTTCCGTAGGTATCGGCCAGGGTGTGCCTGGCGCTCCTGCCGGCCCTGTCCGCTGTCACAGGGTCCCCGGCAGTGCCGGCTCGATTTCCCGGAGGATCCGGGCAACTGCGGAACGAAGCCTGTGCCGCCGCAGTTCCAGTAGCCGTCCGGTGTCCGCGGCGGAACTGAGGGCCCGCACCCAGGGCACGTATCCGGCCAGCCGCATGCCCAGCACCTCGGAAACGCGGACTTCATCCAGCCCTTCACCCAGCGGGCCCCGGACGACGGCAAAGGTGTTCGGGACGCTTCCCCCGAGGGAGGCCCACCAGGACCGGGCAGCCAGCAGTAACTGTGCTCGTCCTGCCAGGACTGCGAGCACCGCGTCGCATTGCTCCAGCGCTGGCGCCCGGGCAGGAGGGCAGGCTCCGAGGTCCAGCAGCGTCAGCTCGAACCCTGCCCGCGCCGCCTGCAGGACCGCAGGGAGCACCTCATGGTCCATGCCCGGTGGTGGCGGTTCTCCTGCGGGATGCGTCAGCAGGGAGAACCCGCCGATTGCGGGCAGGGCCGGCACGAGCTGGGCAGGATTCAACGTTCCACGGACCTCAGCCAGGTCCTTCCAGCGCAGGCCGGGAGCGCCACCCGCGCCAAGCCGGTGTTCGAGTCCCCCGCCTGAAGGATCCGCATCAGCGAGCAGCACACTGAAGCCTTGAGAGGCGGCTTCCTGCGCGAGCAGGCACCCCAGAGTCGATCCACCCGAACCGCCGAAGGTACCGGCGACGCCCACGACGCTTCCCCTCGGCCCATTTCTGCGGGCGAGATATTCCGCCAGCCACGCCCCGCCCTCCGGAAGGACCACGACCCGGTCCACGCCGAACCGAGCAGCGTGGGCCCAGGGATGGTCGGACTCAAATCCGATGCAGATGGTTTCGACGTTCCGCAGTGCAGCCAGCGAACGCCCGTCGCTGACCAGGCTGTCCGCCGCGAGAAGCAGCATGCCGTGCGGCTGCCGAAGCGCAGCGGGAAGGTCCTCGGCAAGAATCAGTTCCACACCTGCGGCGACGGCCACCCGCGCTGCCTCATCCTGCAGCCGCTGTTCGGCGGGGCGGACCAGCACCAGGGTTTCTGCACTTCTGGTGTCCGCCGCCACCCCCGCGCCCACCCCCGGCCCCGGCCCCACCCCGCGCTCCGGGGGCGGGTGCGGGGGCAGCGATCGCCGCTGCCGTTCGGGGAGCCAGAGCATGGTGTCCGTCATGTCCCCAATCTGCCGCGCGGGGAACGCCCGCGGGCCGACTGAGCCCGACCTGTGAACCCTGCGGACGTGTCCGTCCGCTCTCCGTCCTCCTGTGGAGGGGAAGTGTCACGGCCGCGGCCGCCTTGCGGACCGATCCTGTCCGCATTCCCTCCCGCCCGGCGAGGCCTTGTCCGTGCCCGTTGCTGGACACGCGAGAATAGGGAGGTGTACATAGTCATCGCCCCGGCACCTGCCACCCCCGCTTCCTGGGTGCTGCAGGCCGCCGACGCCGCCGGGCCACAGGCGCGGGCGGCCGCGGAAAACCAGCCGGTCCGGTGGGTCTGGGACCGCAGCCGGGAGACCTACGGCAAACTGCTGCAGGCCGGAATCACCGTGGAACGCAGCCACGATCTCTCCCTGTCCCGCGAAATCCTGCGCAATTCTGAATACGCCGCACCCACCCCCTACATTGAACGGCTCCGGGCCGACGCCGCCGCGCCGGAAGCCGATCCTGC
>NZ_DALZXY010000174.1:0-2168 GCF_031988865.1 Arthrobacter sp. | reverse complement strand
GAAACCGGGGCAGCATACGCCTCCGCCTCATACGCCTGGCGCAGCCGCTGCAGGGCCGCAGCCGCGGGTTCCGGCAGGCCAGCTTCCGCCGCCAGCCGGTCGGCATAGGAGCGCGGACTGTCAGCGGTCCTGGCCGGATAGCCGTAATCCTGTGCGGAATCCATGGCTTCCTCCCACGCCAATCCGGCGCCTCCTCCCGCAGCGGCGTGGGCGTGCTGGCGGTTCCTGGTCCGACGGCGGCGCAGTCCCCACGGGGTCAGGATCGCCAGGGCGGCCACCAAAATACCGATCGCAACGCCGGCGAAGGGAGCCCCACCCGTCTCGGCAGGTCCTACTGGCTGCGGTACGGCGGCCGGAGGAGACGTGGGCGAGGGGGCCGGCACCGGGATGGCCCCCTGCGGTTCCCGCTGATCCGCTTCCCGTTGGGCCGCGGCACCGGCGTTCGGCTGCCGGGGCACCGCATAGGCCGGGACCACTCCACGGGAAGGCGTGGGTTCGAAACGCACCCAGCCGACTCCCTCGAAATACAGTTCAGGCCACGCGTGGGCGTCCCGGGAGTCCACGGCGAACTCCTCCAGCTCCTGCCCCCCGTCACCAACCCGGGTCTCATCCGTGGCACGGCCAGGCGCATAGCCGAGTCCCATGCGGCTCGGGATCCCCACTTCCCGGGCCATAACAGCCATCGCGGAGGCGAAGTGCACACAGTACCCGGATCGTTGTTCCAGGAAGCGGGCCAGGACATCCATGCCGTTGCCGTCATATCCGCCATCGACCGGGGCATCCAGGGAATAGCTGAACCGCGCGCCGCGCAGGTAGGACTGGAGAGCAAGTGCCTGCCCATACGGCGTGGTTTCGGCGGCTACGGCCTCCCTGGCGGTGTCCTTGATGATCTGGGGCAGGTTATCCGGGAGATCGGTGAAGACGGGATCCACGGCGTTCTCCGGTGCCGGCCCGATGCCCATCAGGGTTTCGCTCGTCACCATCGGGCTCACGCTGCGCACCTGGTAGCTGGACTGTGCTTCGGCGTTGCCGTCGGCGGACAGGATGGTCATGGTCGACGGATCCCACGTCCAGGCTCCGCCTACCTCCGAGATTGACGAGGGTGCATAGGGTGCCAGCAGCCAAGGGCTGGAATAGGTCGATGACCCGATAACCGTCGTCGTCACCGTCGTCGGAATGCTCTCATCCATCCTTTCCGCCGGCATCATGCTGGAAGTGCCGAGCCGGCGGGAATCGGAACGTGTATCCGGGGCCCAGCGGCTCCCGGAAAAATCCTCCAGTGTGGTGGAACGGAGGTAAAGCGGCCGCTGCGAATCGGTGGCGTAAGTGATCCGGCCGGTGGCAGTGGGCTGGCGCAGGTCATTGCCCAGGGTCACCACCGGATTCAGTCCGGTGGTGCCGGCAAAGAAGTTGATCCGTGCACCCTGCGGGAACGCTCCGGTGTTGAACCCTGGAATGGCCAGGGGCAGCAGCAGTGCCGCGATGACCGCTCCGGCGCCGATGCCCAGCGCACCAGCCGCCTGGCTTCCTGTCGGCCGGTTCCGGCCGCCGGCTTGGGCATCAGCGCGCTCCTGCCACGCCCCTGCCGCCAGGATCAGCAGGAAGCCCAGGGCAGCTGCCGCAAAACCGGCTGCACCCACGCTTTGCGGTTTGATGATTCCGGGTACCAGCAGGATGGTAAACAGTCCGAGCCCGCTGGCCGCAGGCATCCGCAGGGTCACGGCCAGGGTGTCGACCAGCACTGTCACCAGCCCTACGGCCAGGCAGGCAATGAACACGACGCCGGCGTCGGGAAGAACGGGTATCACCTGCGTGATCACCACGGTCTGGGCGTCGGCCAGCAGGGATCCGGCCTTCGCCACAGTCCCCGACATTGGGATAATGCCCAAGAAACCGGTGTCGGAGGCGAACAGCCACGTCAGTGCCAGCGTGAGGGAAGCGAGCCCCGCTACCGGCACCAGCACGGTGGGGAAACTGAACCGCCGGGCCAGCGCTGTAGCCACGGAGACGGATGCTACCGCCATGGTCAGCGGCCACATCCAGGCAAAGCCGTCGAGTATGCCCTGGATGCTGAGGGAACAGAGGAGGACGGCGATGCCCGCGGCGGCGCCGGCCACCCAGTTGGCGGAGGCGCGGCGGGGGCTGTCCGGCGCCGGCCAATCCCCGCC
>NZ_DALZXY010000173.1:0-2223 GCF_031988865.1 Arthrobacter sp. | reverse complement strand
GCCAGCACCGCGGCGGCCGGAAACAGCCGGAACCTTCCCGGGCCGGGGCTGCCGAAGGCGGCCACCAGCCGGGCCCCGAAGGTCCGGGCCGCAGCGAGCGAGACCTGCTGGCCCAGGACGGTCAGCACGGCGGTTTCGAACGGGTCCACTGAACCGGGGATCCGCAGGCCGGGATACCGTTCGGCCAGCGGGGCGAGCCGGGGGAAGGAACCCAGGAAGGGATCCACCGCGGACGTGTCGGCGTCGAGGTCCAACCAGCGGCGGATCAGGGCAAGAGCGGCAGCGTCGTCTTCGGGTGCGCCGCCGTCGAACCGGACGGCAACGCCCGCCGGGGAGCCGAAGTCCAGGCTGGCCAGCAGCGGACCACCCGGCGCCGGCAGCAGCCGGGTCAGGCGGGCACCGACAGGAGTTCCCTCCACAACCTCGAGGCCCGGTACGGCGTGGGCGGTAAGGCTGCGAACCAGGGGCTGCCAGGGAAATGGGCTGCTGGCGCGCAGCAGGTGTTCCCGCCCGGCTGTTTCCCCTCCGGCCATTTCCGCCAGCGGCAGCCCGTCCCCACTCATGCGGTCAGGCCGGTCATGCGCAGGGTGATATTGATCCGCCCCTGGGACAGGCCGGTGTCCGGATCCGCCGTGCCGGGCAGCGTCCTTGGCACGCCGTGATACGCGAAACGTGACGGGCCGCCGAACACAAACAGGTCCCCGGAGACCAGTTCCAGGTCGGTGTAGGGCTTGGTGCGGGTTTGTGTATTCCCGAAACGGAATATACAGCTGTCGCCGATGCTGAGCGAGACCACCGGGGCGCTGGACTTCTCGTCCTTGTCCTGGTGCATACCCATGTGGGCGCCCTCGGCGTAGTAGTTGATCAGGGCCGTATCCGGGGTGTACTCCTCCGGGCGAAAGGTCTCCGGGGCGTAGCCGGGTTCACCCGGTGTGCCGTAGGCGGTGCGGAGGGCGTCCCGGCCCAGCTGGATCAGCCAGTCCGGGACGTCCGCCACCCGGCCCCCGCCGGCGTCGTCCGCTGTGCGGGTGTATTTGTAAGGCTGCCAGTGCCAGCCCAAGCAAACGGTCTGGACGGACATTGTGTGCCCGCCGGGCAGCACGGCGGAGCGCATCGGCACGGGTCCGATGGCCCAGGCCCGGCAGGCCTCCACGATGCTGCGCTGCGCGGCGTGATCCAGCCAGCCGGGAACGTGGACGGCGCCGGCGGACGGCATGGAACGGTCCCGCGGGAAAAGCTGTCCGGTCATGCGGCAGCTTCCATCTCCAGCAGGGTGCGTTTCGCGTCGCTGCCACCTAGGTAGTTGCCGATTGTCCCGTCCGAGCGGACCACTCGGTGGCAGGGCACCACTACCGGCAGCGGGTTGCGGGCGCAGGCCGTGCCCGCGGCGCGGACCGCTCCGGGGTTCCCGGCCAGGGCGGCGAGGGCCGCGTAGCTGGCGGTCGCTCCGTAGGCGATCTCGGAGAGGTGCTCGACGACGGTCCGGCGGAAGCCGGTGGCCAGGCGCAGGTCCAGGGGAAGGTCGAATACCTGCCGGGTGCCGGCGAAGTATTCGTCCAGCTGGCGGACGGGTTCAGCCAAACGCTCCTGGTCTTCCAGGATCCGCGGGCTGATCCGCAGCGCCAGGTCTTCGAGGACGGCGTCGTGGCCTTCCCGTCCGAAGGCCACACGGGCCAGGCCGAACGGGGTGGCGGCAAGCAGCAGCTCTCCGACCGGGGACGGGATCACGGTGTAGGCGACGTCGAGCAGGTCCTGCTCCTGCGCGCCGGCGGCGAGCCGGGTGTGCAGCCGGGCGAGCGCTTCGTCTTCGCCGGCCGCCAGGGCGGATTTCAGCCCGGCGTCCAGCGCGGTGTCCATAGGCAGGGTCATCGGAGGTCCTCTCCATCCATGGTTCTCAGTTTCTTCAGGCCGTCTGCCGCGGAGCGGCGGCAGGCTGCCTCGGTTCCGCCCAGCAGGACGGCCACTTCCGCGAAGGGCAGCCCGGCGAGGTGGTGATAAGCAAGGGCTTCGCGCTGGCGCTGCGGGAGGGTCCGCAGGGCGGCCCACAGCCCGTCATGCTCTCCGGGGCCGGGTACCTGCCTGCCCCGGTCTCCGGCGTCCCCGGGCTCGGGGAGTTCGGGCACCAGCACCGGGCGGCGGGCGGCGGCACGGTGCACGTCAATGGCCTTGCGCTTGGCAATCGTCACCAGCCAGGCCTGGACGTTGGCCCCGGCGGGCAGCTGC
>NZ_DALZXY010000172.1:0-2356 GCF_031988865.1 Arthrobacter sp. | reverse complement strand
GACGCCCGGACGCCCACCACGCGGCTGCTGGGATAGGCTCGCCAGCATGAGTTCCGCGAGCACTGAAACCCACCTGGACCCTGCGGCGCGCAGCACGGAAGCCGAACACGCTTACAACCGGGGCTGGCTGATCGGCGTCACCACTGGCAGCCTGGGGCTCGGCTTGCTCGCAGCCGCCTGGATGTTCACCGTGGCCGGGGACCTTCCGGACCCGCTGGCCAGCCACTGGGGCAGCGACGGGGTCGACGGCTATCTGTCACTCGGGGGACATGCCGCAGTCGCTGTGTTTCTTGGCGGGGGGAGCGGGGCCTTGCTAGCCGCGATCGGGATCCTCGCACGTGGTCAATCCCAGCTCATCGGACGGCTCGGTGTCGGCTTCGGCCTTGGATTCGGGGTTCTGATGACGGGTCTCTCGGCCGCGGTGGTGGCGGGTCAGATCGGCCTCACCGACGCCTCCCAGGCTGAAGTCTCCGCGCCGGTCATCTGGACAGCGGCCGGGATGGCGGTGCTCACCGCGGCCGTCAGCGGCTGGCTGTACCGGCCCGGCGGCGTCGACCGCTCCCAAAGCGCCGAAACATCCGCCCTGGACGACGCCGCAGCGGACGCAGGCTCCGCCGTGTCCGCGGAGGCCCGTGAACTTGCCGGCAGCCAGCAGACGCTGTCGATCACCGTTTCCATGGGCGGGGCGAAATGGCCGATCTGTCTGGGAACGGGGGCTTGCGTGGCGTTGAGCCTCGTCTTCATCCACCCGGCCCTGGCCCTGCTGGGCATCCCCGCTGCCGCCCTGCTGTGGGTATTCCTCCAAGGCCGCGTGGTGGTCGATCCGGAGGGCGTCCGGGCACTGGCCGGCGGATTCTGGAAACTGATGCCGCTGACCTACCGGGAGATACACGGGGCATCCGTTCAGGATGTTAAAGCGATGGACTTCGGCGGCTGGGGCTACCGGGTCACCGCAGGCAGCATCGGCTTCATCGTCAGAAGCGGTCCGGCGCTGGTCCTGGAGACCGGTGTTGGACAGCGCTACGTGTTCTCGATGCCCGACGCCGAAACCGCGGCACGCGCCTGTGCCTTGGTTATCGCCTACCGCGACTGTGCTCCGGACTCCGGCCCGGCATCAGCCCCGCGCTCCGGTTCCGGAACAGCCCGGGATTCACGAAGGCAGCAGTAGGGATTCGGCGTCGCTTGGCTTCCGGGATGAATTCCGCTGCCCTCTGGGATGAGATTGGCGCCACCGGGCGGTTCCCGCGCGTTATGCCCGGAAGCCATGGCTAGTGTGACAGGCATGGAATCAGTCTTGAATCACGCTCGGCGTTGGGGCGCCCCGGCCGCCGCAGTGATTTTCTTCGTCGGGTGGTGCGTCGCGGAGGCAGGCGGGATGGGACCGGTGATCGGTGTGCTCCCCATGTACTGGCCCGGGGCCGCCCCGCTCCTGCTGATGACGGCGGCTATCGCCGTAGCGGTCCGTTGGCCAACGCTGTCGCTGGCCCTGACCGGCCTGCTCCTCCTCGGGCAGCTGGCCCACGTGGTTTCACCGATGCAATCGACGCACTGGGCCATTTATCTGGGGTCATTTTTCGCTCTGGGGTTCATCTCCTGGACCGGGACGAAACGGATGCGCATCATCGCGATGGCAGCCAACACTGTGTTCGCCGCCGTCATGACGTTTCAGATGCTCTCCTGGCGGTACGGCTTCGGAGTTGGCTGGTTCCCGTCGCTCTACGGCGGGGACCTGATGCAGTTGAGGGCCTTCGGATGGCAGCTCTTTTCCCTCCTGATGCTCATCGCTGCCGGGTGCTTCGCAGTTGGGCTCCTTCTCTCCCTGCTCCAGGAACGCGGCAGCCTGTTCCATGCCCGGGACCTGGCCCGGAGCACCCTGAAGAACACCGAAGTCGACCTCATCGTGGAACAGGAGCGGACCAGGATCTCCCGGGACCTGCACGACGTCCTCGCGCATTCCCTGGCGGTGATTGCCGCGCAGGCGGACGGCACGCGCTACGCCGGTGCGGACCTGCCCAAATCCGTCCTGCAGGCGCTGGAGAACATTGCCGGGTCGGCGCGCAGCGCCCTGGTGGACGCGCAGCGGGTGATCGAAGGCGTCGGCGATGACGGGATGAGCACACCGCAGCCGGCGTTGAAGGACATCGCCGGAATGGTCGACGGCATGCGGGGGAGCCTGGCCATCCGGGACAGTGCCTCCGGGGAACCGGTCGAGCTCTCAGCCGGGCAGCAGCTGGCGGTCTTCCGCATTGTGCAGGAGTGCCTGACCAATGCCCTGAAGCACGGAGGGCGCGGCGCGGAGGTCCGCCTGCACTTCGATTGGAGCGGGCCTGGACTTACCCTGCATGCTGCTTCGGAT
>NZ_DALZXY010000171.1:0-2483 GCF_031988865.1 Arthrobacter sp. | reverse complement strand
TCCTGCGGGGGCGTTCCAGCAGCCGGCGCGCCGCCGCTGCCTGCCGGGCCGGGGCCCGGGGTCCCAGACGTGCCCGGTTGCGGCGAGCCGGGAGCGGGTGCACCGCTGTGCTGCCCAGTCCAGTCGGCGCTGCCGCCGTTTCCTCCCGGTGCAGAGTGAGCGCCTCCGCCGGCGGGAAGCTGGGTAGTTTCCGGCGCAGCCGGTTCCGGAGTGTCGGCTCCCGGGGCGCTGGAAGACGGCGGAGCCGGCGGCCGGGGCGGCAAAGGCCGCTGCGGTCCCTCACTGCCCCCATAGTGCTCAGTCATATGGGCCGTCCTTTCAAGAATTCGCTTTACCCACAAGTATCGACCTATTCACTATGACAGGGGAGTCTGTGATGCAGGCTGGAGGAATCTGGATGCTTGCTGGGAGTTTCCCGAATGGCGCGTCGGCGGGCAGGCCGGCCTGCCGCCGTCGTCCTGCCTAGTCAGCCGCCGATATCCCGGCCAACGTCCAGTTACATCGGATACGGTTTCGTGGTGGACGGGCGCTCTGGCCACCCATAGAATCAATGCCATATCCGCCCTGCAGCCCACCGGCAAGACCACCACATGCAGTTCAGCGACAGACAGAGGATTATTTATGCGGTTGAGGACGAAGCGGTTTGCGGCCGTGCTGGCTCTGAGTGCGCTGGCGGTGCTGGCTCCGTCCACGGCGTATGCAGAGCCGCCGGTGAGCATTCCCCCGGGCCAGTTCCTAATGGATACCAACGATTCCCTGGACGGCAGCACGGGTGAAGTCCAGCAGGCCATCACGGACGTGCAGCGCAGCAGCGGCTACACACTCTATGTCGTGTACGTGGACAGCTTCACCGACCCCGCCGACCCGGCAGCCTGGGCGCAGGACGTCGTGACGGAGAAGGGCATGGGCTCCAAGGAGGCCCTGCTGAGCGTCGCGACCGTTGACAGGAAGCTGCAGGTTTCCACTGGCGACCAGTCCGTCCTCACCCAGGACAAGCGCAACGCGATGATCGAGGCGGCGCAGGAACCGCTGCTGGGGGTGCAGGACATTAGCTCCGAGGAATGGGCAGCCTCCGCCGTCAACGCTGCCAAGTCCCTGGAAGACATCGCTGGGGGTGGCAGCGGGAAAGTCTCCACGGGCGGTGCCAGCCTGCTCCCCGCCTTCATCGTCGCCGGTGTTGTGCTCGTGGGTGCCTTCACCGTCTTCGCCCTGATGCGCAGCCGCTCGCGGAAGCGCGGTGCGATCACTTCGGCCCAGGACACGGCACCGAAGGATCCGCTGGACGCCATGAGTGTGGCAGAGCTGCGCAAGCGGGCCGGCAGCCTGCTCATCGCGGCCGACGACGCGATTAAGTCCAGCGAACAGGAACTCGCGTTCGCGGCGGCCCAATACGGGGACGACGCCGTCTCCACGTTCACCGACGACCTCGCCGTCGCCCGCGCCCATATGGGCGAGTCCTTCAAGATGCAGCAGCAGCTCGACGACGAGATTCCCGACACCGAGGAGCAGCAGCGCACCTGGCTGAAGGACATCATCCGGCGCTGCGAAGCGGTCAATACTTCCCTCCAGGCCCACAAGGAGGACTTCGACGCGCTGCGCGAACTGGAGCGGAACGCGCCCAGCGCCCTTGCCTCAGTCCAGGAATCCGCCCGGGCAGCCGCTGCCCGGCTCGACTCCGCGCAGGCGGCCCTGGACGGGCTCAGCACACGGTACAGCGACTCCGCGCTGGTTCAGGTCCGCGACAACATTGAACAGGCAACCGAACGCCTGGCCTTCGTGGAGAACGCGGCAACCACCGCGGAGGAAAAACTCAGCAGCGGCGATACCTCCGCTGCAGTACTTGCCGTACGGGCAGCCGAGGAAAGCCTGCACCAGGCGAACGTCCTCGTTGATGCCATTGACCGTACCGGAGCGGGCCTCGATACAGCCGCGGCGGAACTCGACCGGGCGGTAGCCGACGCACGGCAGGATCTGGCCCAGGCACGGGCTTTCGCCCAGGGTGGGGCCCAGGCCTCGCTCGGCGGTCCGATCGCCGGCGTCGAACAGGCGCTGGAAGCCGTCGAGGACGCACGGCGCGGCAAGTTCGACCCGGTGGACCTGCTCGGCCGGCTCGAGTCTTCCAACGCCCAGCTCGATGCTGCGCTTGAAGGCCTGCGCGACCGCCAGGAGCAGGAACGCCGGGCCCGGGACGCCCTGCAGCACACCATCATGTCGGCGCAGGCCCAGATCGCTGGAACCTCCGACTACATCCGTGCCCGCCGTGGCGGGGTGGGCAGTGAAGCCAGGACCCGTTTGGCCGAAGCGGAACGCAACCTCCAGCAGGCCATCGCAGTGCAGTCCTCGGACCCGGTCAGCGCACTTGCCTACGCCCAGCAGGCCAATGCCCTGGCGGCGCAGGCCTCCGAAATGGCCCGCCAGGATGTCGACGGTTTCGGCGGCATGGGCGGCTGGGGCGGTGGCGGCGGCGGCGGAATGTACGGCGG
>NZ_DALZXY010000170.1:0-2611 GCF_031988865.1 Arthrobacter sp. | reverse complement strand
GCCGCGGCCGAGGAGCAGGCACCGCAGCTGGAACAGGGTGCGGCCCTGCTGAACATGGCAAAAGAAATCCGCATGGTCTCCGAAGATGACAGCACGGCAATCCTGACCGTGGTCTTCGAGGACACCCAGATGGAGATCCCCCAGGAGACCAAGGACGCCCTGGTCGCCGTGTTCAACGATGCACCGATCGACGGCGTCCGCGTTGACTTCTCCTCTGACATTACCCAGGGCATCCCCAGCATCATCGGTGTCGGCGAAATCGTCGGCCTGGTGGTCGCCGCCGCCGTCCTGCTGGTCATGCTCGGCACCCTGATCGGCGCGGGACTTCCGCTGGTCACCGCCCTCATCGGCGTCGGCATTGGTGCCCTCGGCGCGCTTGCGTTCTCCGGCGTCGTCGAAATGATCTCCGTGACCCCCGTGCTGGGCGTGATGCTTGGACTCGCGGTGGGCCTGGACTATGCGCTGTTCATCGTCAACCGGCACCGCCGCCAGCTCAAGAGCGGCATCGAGCTTGAGGAGTCCATCGGCCTGGCCAACGGCACCTCCGGCAACGCGGTGGTGTTCGCCGGTGCGACAGTACTGATCGCCCTGCTGGCGCTGAACATCACCGGCATTCCGTTCCTGGGCCTGATGGGCACGGTGGGCGCAGGCTGCATTGCGATCGCCGTGCTGATTGCAGTGACGTTGACCCCGGCTCTGCTGAAACTGACGGGAATGCGCATCCTGAGCAAGAAGGAACGCGCTGCCATCTCCTCCCTGGCCGACGCCGGCAAGCCTGCCGCCGCGCCCGCCCCGGCGAAGCCCATGTCCACGGTCAGCGCCCTGGTCACGGCGGTAGCGTCGATCGCACTCCTGCTGTTCATCGCCGTCCCCGCCCTGGACCTGCGCACCGGCCTGCCGGACGGCTCCTCCGAACCTCATGACTCCACGCAGTACCAGGCGTACTCCACGCTGTCGGAGAAGTTCGGGGAAGGCCAGAACGGCACCCTGCTGGTAGTCGCCGAACTGCCGAACGAGCCCACAGACGCTGAAGCGACCGAAGCCCAGGCCGAGATCGCGCAGATCCTCTTCGATCAGGACGGGGTCTCCGCTGTGGCGCCGATCGGTTCCTCCGAAGACGGCAGCACCGTCGCCTTCCAGGTGGTCCCCACGGAGGGCCCGACCAGTGAATCCACCGAAAACCTGGTGCACAACCTGCGGGACATGTCCCCGCTGGACGGGACGTATGAAATCGGCGTGGCCGGCTCTGCCAGCGGCAACATCGACATCTCGGACAAGCTCTCCGATGCCCTGCCGATCTACCTTGGCGTCGTCGTCGGACTCTCCCTGCTGATCCTGATCCTGGTCTTCCGGTCCATTTATGTTCCGATCATCGCCACGCTTGGGTTTGTGCTCTCCTACTTCGCGGCCCTTGGCGGCGTGGTGGCCGTGTACCAGTGGGGCTGGCTGTCCGGAGTCTTCAATGTGGAGACCCCCGGCCCGATCCTGAACTTCCTGCCGACCATCCTGGTGGGCGTCCTGTTCGGCCTGGCGATGGACTACATGCTGTTCATCGGTTCCGGCATGCGGGAGGCGTACGCCCACGGCGCCCCGTCCCGCGTCGCCGTCGTCCAGGGTGTGCGGGCCGGGCGGTCCGTCGTGACCGCGGCCGCGATCATCATGGTCTCGGTGTTCGGCGGGTTCGTCTTCTCCGACAGCGCCATGATCCGGCCCATCGGATTTGCCCTGGCCTTCGGCGTGCTGCTGGATGCCTTCGTGGTCCGCATGCTGCTGATCCCGGCGCTGATGCATCTGGCCGGAGACAAGGCCTGGTGGCTGCCGAAGTGGCTGGACAAGATCCTGCCGGACGTCGACGTCGAGGGTGCTTCGCTGGAACGCCGGCACCCGCACGAGGTCACTGCGCCGGCAGAACCGGTGAAGCAGGCCTAATCGTCGCTGATCCCCCGCATCATAGAAAGCAGCTGACTCCGGCCCCGGCCGGAGTCAGCTGCTTTTTGCTGGGTCCTTTCTGTAGAGCCGGTGTGGCTGCAGTAGCCACGTCATATTGCGGCCTCTTTCGAAATAAAATATTGGACTGGGTCCAAAACGTTTACGCTGGCAGCGGCAGTGGATGACCCTTGGGGGGACGAATACCCATGCACTGCAGCGTTCCCATCCTGCCTCTCCCCCGGCACATAATTTCTGCCGACCGAGGAGATAACCAGCTTGAACCGCCCACGCCCGAAACATCTCTCACTTGCCGCTGCAGCGGCGGCCGCAGTCCTTGCACTCGGCGCCTGCACCCCCGCCTCATCTGAAGATGCCGCATCCATCCATGCCTGCCTCGACAGTTCGACACTGGATTTCTCCAGCATCACCTCGGAGGCCGACGCGTTGTCCTGCGGCCCGAATGAGCTGCCGGTGTCATGGCTGGCTGCTGGGCCTGTTGACGGGGCAGTGCCCACGTTTGCGGCGACCGCAGGGCCGTCCAACGGCACTGACGGTGCATCGGGCAAACCGGGCGAGAAGGGCGACGCCGGCGAGAAGGGCGATGCGGGCGACGCCGGCGAGAAGGGCGATGCGGGCGATTCCGGAGCACAGGGGCCGGCCGGAGCCAACGGCGCTGACGGCG
>NZ_DALZXY010000169.1:0-2614 GCF_031988865.1 Arthrobacter sp. | reverse complement strand
TCGGCATCTCACGGGCGACGATCTACCGCCGCAAACGGGCCTACGGGATCCGGTAAGTTAGAGCGGGGCAGTTCGACGGCGGCCTCGGGCAGGTCCGCCCGTACCCGTAGAGCGGGCCGTCCTGGGGGGCATCAGTTCAAATTCGTCATGTCCAGCGGGCCCGCAGATAGAGCATCGGCTGCGACCAAAGCGACGGCCTTCATGATGAAGGAGCGCCTGCTTTCGTCACTGGACCCGGCGCTGAGGACGGCACTGATATTAGGGGTGGAAACCCAGGAATGGCATAGCGTGACAATTGTTAGCAGCAGATTCTCGGCTTCCTCCTGACCGATCCCCGGCAAGGCGGTCTGGATCTCCGCCACCTTCCGTGCCGCCCGGCAGGCCCGCCGCTCAAGGTCCACAGGTTGGCCGCGCTCCAACCCCTCCCAATAGGTCAGTCGCGCCAAACCCGGGTGACGGGCGGAGATATCGAAATACCTTCCAGCGAAATCTGATAGGGCCTCAGGGCCAGTTCCCTCGACGGGCAGGCCTTCCAACGCGGTCACTAAATGGCGTGTGAGCACAGCCTCAAAAAGTTTCACTTTGTCACCGAAGTACCAATAGATGCGCTCCCGGTTGCATCCGGACCGGCGGGAGATTTCCCCGATCCGCGCTCCAGCGAAACCCCGGGCAGAGAACTCCTCTGTCGCGGCGTCAAGCAGCTTCTGCCTTGTTGCTTCTGTGTCCCAAGCCATCACGCCATCTTATTCCCAACCGTCCGTTTGCTTTCCGCGGCGGCTGGCTTCTAGCATAATTCCAAACGATAGGTTGGAGATAGATGGAGCACGAAGGCAAGGCACTGGCGGCCGATGAAATCGATGCTCATCACCCGCGGCCAGCCCACGTTGCTTCGGTGCATGTGCGGGCTGTGGTCACCTGGCTGGCGATTTTTCCGATGGTGGCCGTCGGCATGACCCTCATGAATGCCCTAGTAGCTTCCTGGCCGCCTGTGCTGCGGGCACTGGTGCTCACCGCTGTGGTCGTACCCACCGCCGTGTATCTCGCCGTGCCCTGGCTCCTGCTTCGCCAAGCACGACTCGCTGAACCGATCCGGAGACGGCACAGTCGTCGAACGCGACCAGCCAACCCGGTGTAAGAAACCCAAACCCATAAAGACCCGCGGCCCGTTGTTGTCCACCCGCCCGGGTAACCCAATTAGGAGCAAAAATGCAGGTAACAGCCGCTGTAGCCCGTGAGCATGGCGCACTCTTTGTGATCGAGGATCTGGAGCTGGACGGGCTCCGGCACAACGAGGTGCGGGTTCGTCTGGTCGCCACCGGAATCTGCCACACGGATGCAATTGTCCGTGACGGCGTGTACCCCACCCCGCTGCCCGCAGTCCTTGGCCATGAAGGAGCAGGGGTCGTCGAGGCAGTCGGAGACTCGGTTAGTTCGGTGCGCCCCGGCGACCATGTGGTCCTTGCAGCGGCATACTGCGGCCACTGCAAGCGCTGCCGCAACGGACAGATGGCCTACTGTGAGAACCTCTTCGCAGCGGACTTCGGTGGACGCCGGGCAGACGGTTCCACCGCCCTCAGCAAGGACGGCGAGGCCATTTCCTCCCACTTCTTCGGGCAGTCCAGCTTCGCCACGTACGCAAACGTCGTCGAAGAGTCGGTGGTGCGGGTGGACAAGGATGTACCGTTGGAACATCTGGGACCGCTGGGCTGCGGCATCAACACCGGCGCCGGCACAGTTCTGAACGAGCTCAAGCCAGAAATTGGCTCCTCCCTCGTGGTGTTCGGGACCGGGGCCGTCGGCTCCGCCGCCATCATGGCCGCGCGCGTGGCGGACTGCTCAGTGATCGTCGCCGTGGACATCCATGATGTCCGCCTCGAGCTGGCCCGCGAGCTCGGCGCGACCCACACCATTAATTCAAAAAATGAAGATGTGGCCGCCCGGCTGCGCGAAATCACCCAGGACAACGGCGTGGATTACGCCGTTGACACCACGGGCATTCCGGCCCTGCTCCGCCAGGCCGCCGACGGCCTGGGCGTACGAGGCACTCTCGCTCTGGTGGCAGCAGCCCGTCCCGGCACCGAAGTCTCCTTCGAAATCGGTGCGTCGCTCGTCAAGGGCTGGACGTTCAAAACGGTCGTCCAGGGTAGTTCCGTGCCCCAGGTCTTCATCCCGCGCCTCATTCAGCTGTGGCGCGAAGGCCGCTTCCCCTTCGAAAAGCTGGTCCAGGACTACACCCTGGAACAAATTAATCAGGGCTTCGAGGATTCCCGCGCCGGAAAGACGATCAAGCCCGTCATTATCTTCTAACCCGGCGCGTGCGGCGGCGCTGGTGCATCCGGCGCTCGTTTCCGGTTGCGGGCAACCGTCTCTGTTTCAACAGGGGCGGGTGCCCGCCCGAGCCGGGCGAGTGTATGTTTACTCTGCCGCGGAAGCCAAGAAGCATGAATTGGGTCCTGTAGAGGATTCTCGATAATGCCGCCTAATAAAACCCACGGCCCCATCTGAGCAAAATGGATTGCCCAGAGACAGACAGAGCCGGGAACCGCAGCGAGGCAGGTCCAGCGTGTTCATGTGACAGGGGGCTTGCGGTTTGTGACGAAACCAGCGTCTGATT
>NZ_DALZXY010000168.1:0-2703 GCF_031988865.1 Arthrobacter sp. | reverse complement strand
GGGCATAGGCCAGCCCCAGTCCCCGCCCACTGCCGGTAACAATCGCGGTTTTGCCGTCCAAGGACATGGTGGCTCCTTTTCTGCCGGCAGTGCCGGGCGCCGTTGACCTGCTCTTTCGTTCCATCCTCACCGGAATAGTTGAAAAAGTCAACGGTTTAGGAGTGCACCTATCCCGGGACCCCAGCAGTAGTGGCCAAGGCGCCCGGGCGCTGCGATCAGGAACAGGTCAGCGTCAAACCGTTCCAGTGGTGGACTCCGGGACCAAGGTCGCCGCACTGGCTGTTGATCGCTGAAAGGCCCACCAGGGTCGCTGTGCCCAGCAGCGCGAAGGTAAGTGCTCCAACAATGATGGCGGCGACGGCCCAGCCGTTTTTGGCCCCGGCCCGGCGCGAAATGACCAGGGCAATGATGCCTACGATGAGGCCAACGATGTTCAGAAGGATGGCGAGGATCAAGGCGGTAATACCGAGACCGCGTCCCGCATGGCTTGCTGCAGTGGTGGAATTAGAGCTCACTCAGCCGATTATTCAGCACCAGCGGGCGCTGCCGCGAAGATCGTCCAGGATTCGTGATCCGAATCTCGCGCAGTGACCCGCAGCTCCTCCTTACCGTCCGTCAGCGCACAACCCGGAAGCGCAGATGGATGCCGCCGGCAAAGGCCTCGGTCTCCAGCCGCTCCAGCGTCACCGGGTGCTCCAGTCCGCTGAACAGCGAGATGCCCTGGCCCAGCAGGATGGGCACCACATGCAGCTGGATTTCATCCACAAGCCCCAGCTCGAGGCACTGCCGGGAGATGCTGCCGCCCAGAAGGGCAACGGTTTTCTCCCCAGCCGCTCCCTTGGCCTGGTCGACGGCCTGCCGGAGGTCATCAAGGAAGGCGTACGTTGTGCCGTCCTTCTCTATCGGGCCGCGGGGCGAATGCGTCATCAGGAACACCGGGACCTTCAGCATGCCGCCGTATGGTTCCTCGCCTTCCTCGATCGTCTGGGTTTTGTTGGCGCCGCCCACCACCGCGCCGATTTCCTGCACAACGCGGTCCACCAAGGAGGTATCCGCCTCCACCGACTCGACGTCGAACATCCAGTCGACGCCGCCCTCGCTGTCGGCCATAAAGCCATCCACGGTCACCGTTGCGTGGATCAGGACTTTTCCCATGTTTCCGCCCGCCTGTTCGCTGTTGGTCCCGGGCCATGGGCCATGACGTTCAGGCCGTCCGCGGGGTTCAGGCTATTTCTAGCGTGCAGGCGGTACCCGCGCCAGAGGCCGGGTCCCGGTCAGCCGCCCAGTTCCCCGGAAAGCCGGCCCTGCAGCGAGAGGGAGGAGCCGTTCAGCCCGGTGATCCGCACCGTTTTGCCGCGGCTGCGGTACTTTTCGGTGATGGAATCCAGCGCCGCGACGGTGGAGGCATCCCAGACGTGCGAGCCGCTCATATCGATCACCACGTCCTCCGGATCCAGGGCGTATTCGAACTGGGTGTAGAGGTCATTGGAGGAAGCGAAGAACAGCTCGCCCCGCACCGCGTAGGTGACCGCGGCGCCGTCGTCCGTCAGCGTGCGCTGCACGGTCACAAAGTGCGCCACGCGGCGGGCGAACAGGACCATCGCCACCAGGACACCAATCCCGACGCCGATCGCGAGGTTGTGCGTGAGAACGGTGGCGACGACGGTGGTCACCATCACCACGGTCTCCGACTTCGGCATCCGGCGCAGCGTGGAGGGGCGGATGCTGTGCCAGTCGAACGCAGCCCAGGCCACGAAGATCATCACGGCCACCAGCGCGGCCATCGGGATCAAGGCGACGATGTCCCCGAGCACCACCACCAGGATCAGCAGGAAGACACCGGCCAGGAAGGTGGAGATGCGGGTGCGGGCGCCGGAGGCCTTCACATTCATCATGGTCTGGCCAACGACGGCGCAGCCGCCCATTCCGCCGAAGAATCCGGTGACGATGTTGGCGATGCCCTGCCCGGCGGCCTCGCGCGGTTTGGAGGAGCGGGTGTCGGTGATGTCGTCCACGAGTTTGGCGGTCAGCAGCGATTCGAGCAGGCCGACGAACGCCATCGCCACGGCGAAGGGCGCAATGATCTGCAGTGTTTCCAGGGTCAGCGGAACCTCGGGGAAGAGCAGGGCCGGCAAGCTGTCCGGAAGCTCGCCCTTATCCCCCACGGTCGGAACGTTCCAGCCGGCAGCGACGGCGGCAACCGTAAGGGCGACGATCGCTACCAGCGGCGCGGGCACCGCCGTCGTCAGCCGGGGCAGGCCGAAAACGATCAGCAGTCCGACGGCGACAATCGGGTAAACCAGCCACGGCACGCCGATCAGTTCGGGCAGCTGGGAGGAAAACACCAGGATGGCCAGCGCATTCACGAACCCCACCATCACGGAGCGCGGAATAAAGCGCATCAGTTTAGCGACGCCCGCGAGCGCGAGCAGGATCTGGAAAATCCCGGCCAGGATCACCGTGGGGACCAGGTACTCGACACCGTGGTTCGCCACCACCGGGGCAATGACCAGGGCAACTGCTCCGGTGGCTGCGGAAATCATCGCCGGGCGGCCGCCCACGAACGCAATGGTCACGGCCATGGTGAAGGAGGCGAACAGGCCCATCCGCGGGTCGACGCCGGCGATCACCGAGAAGGCAATGGCCTCCGGGATCAGGGCCAGCGCCACCACCAGTCCGGCCAGCGCCTCGGTCTTCAGCAGC
>NZ_DALZXY010000167.1:0-2718 GCF_031988865.1 Arthrobacter sp. | reverse complement strand
CCCAGCCAGGAGCCCCCGCCGTGCGCATTCCTCGGTGCTCAGATATGGCGGGATGAGTAGCGGCGAGGCCACCGGAGCTGCGCACCCAGCTGGGATTGACCACGCTCGTTCGCTCGGTGCGCAGAAATGGCGGGACGAGTAGCGGCGAGGCCACCAGAACTGCACACCCAGCTGGGATTGACCACGCTCACTCGCTCGGTGCGCACGAATGGCGGGTTCCGCGCCGGTGAGGCCTCCAGGCCTGCAGCCCGCGGCGGAAACCTCCAGGCCTGCGGCCCGCGGCGGAAAATCTTCAGTCCGGCCAGCCAGGAGTTTTCCGCTCCGGACTTATCGAGGATTTTCTGCATGGCATCGCGTGCTGGAAAATAGCCGCTTTCCCGGTGATTAGGGCCCAAAAGTAACCGATTCGTGACCAACTGCTCATGTTGTTCTCTGTTCCAATCGTAAAAATCACCGTAGTCTCGCGCTCCCGTGGGGGCGGGTGCAATCCGATTGGCCGCAAAGTCTCGGTTGCGGCGTCGAACACCTAAAGCAGGAGTCCATGTTCATGAGAAATTCTTTGTCACTCGCACGCGCCAGGGGCCAGACAGACAGACGCGAACTGAAACACCTGGGCGCTCGGCGTGGCCCGGTGCTTGGGCTGCTCACCGCAGCGCTGCTCCTGGTAGCTCCCATGACGGCCATAGCAGTGGAGCCATTGCCGGCCGTGGTAATCACCGGGTTCGGACCGGGTCTCGAGATTCAGGGGCTTCACCCGGGACAGGGCACGGTCCAGAATCCGTTGGCTGTCTATCCTGAGGCTAATCCCGCCGGGTATGTCGATATTGATACGTTCGCGGGGATTGTTGAGACCGCTAACGTTGATGATCCTTCGGAGATCGCCCTGATGTACTGCATCAACGTTTTTCTGGAGACAGGGGAGGGAACCGCTTACCAGCTGGATTCCTGGGCGGAAGCCAATGTGCCGAACATCGGCTATGTGACCTACATCCTCAACAACTACTACCCGATGATGCCGGGCCCTGCCGGACTGAACGAGGACCAGCAGGCAGCTGCCGTGCAGGCCGCAATCTGGTACTTCACCGATGGTTACGTTGTGGATACTTCCCAGACTGATATTCGCGCCGCAGTGGCCGCGATGGTGGCCGCTGCCCAGGCGAACGGTCCTGTTCTGGAGCCCGGCATTCCGGGGATTGAGATTACCCCTGAATCGGCGTCTGCTGTCGCGGG
Organism: Arthrobacter sp.; assembly: GCF_031988865.1. Classification (NCBI taxonomy): domain Bacteria; kingdom Bacillati; phylum Actinomycetota; class Actinomycetes; order Micrococcales; family Micrococcaceae; genus Arthrobacter; species Arthrobacter sp. The sequence continues at coordinate 1,488 of NZ_DALZXY010000167.1, read as the reverse complement.
ATCCCGGGCCGGCCCCTTTACCGTCAACGGCCAGAATGTAGCCGGCATTACCGTGACGGTTCCAGATGGATTCACCCTGCATACAGCTGAGAGCGGAGGCGACGGAGTCGCCAGCGGTTCGGAGGTGGATTCCGGCACGGTCCTATGGGTGCAAAACAACACCGGCGAGCCCGGAACTGGGTCACTCGGCGCGGCAGCAGCCGTGACGGTGCAGGCTGGGAGCGTTTACCTGAGCGCGGGAAATCCCAGTGCGGCTCAACCGCTCATCCTCGCGGCCACACGCCAGTTGAACGCCAGCGACAGCGCGGTGTTCGCCGAGGCAGCTTTGAGTCCCGGTACCCTCGTCGTGACTAAGTCCATCACGGGCGGCGGTGCGGGCAGCCAGGGCGAAATCGCGGTGAATGTTGACTGCGGTCCTGGACTCAACGAGACGTTTACCATTCCCGCCGGGACACCTGCCGGGGACACCACCACGACTTTCGAAGGGATCGCCGATGGCACCCTATGCACTGTCAGTGAGGAAGTCTCCGGCTCCAACGAGGTGGTGAATGTCGTCGCCGGCGAATCCGTCACGGTTGAGATCGTTAGCGGAACTACCGTGGTTGCGGAATTATCCAACGATGTGCAGTTCATCTACGGTCAGCTCGCCGTGGCTAAGTCGTTTGCCGGGACCGGCGCAGGGCTGCAGGATCGCGTTGTAATGACAGTTGTCTGCAACGGCGAGGTAGCGGACACGATCGTAATACCGGCAGGGAGCACAGACACCGTGACGCGGACCTACACGGAGATTCCCGCCGGCAGTTCCTGCCTCATCCGAGAGGAGGAGTCAGGCCAGAACGCCCAGGTCCTGGTTACCGCTGACCTGCCGGATCCTGTGGTTGTGACCGGCGGGATGACGACCACGCTGGAGGCCGTCAACACCTACACAGGACGCGGACAAGCCTGGCTTCCCAAGACCGGAGCGAACGATACGACCGGGCTGGCGATGATGGGTGGAGGAATCCTGCTTGCTGGAACCGCATTGGTCCTGGGTTCGAGGAGGCGCCGCCGGCTGGGCTAAGGCTCACAAATGGGGCAATTCCAGCTAGTGCGGGATGAGCCTGGGACGGTCCGGAATACACGAGGTGCCGGCATCCCCTGAAGGGGCAGGGGACGCCGGCGCTGCCGTGCGTGGGTTGGGTTAGTCGTGCTCCCGCACAAGACTTCCCTCGGGCGGCAAGCCGTCAGAACGCCTGAAACCACAGGTGTCGCAGGCCACGTTGGGTGGATTTGCGCGGGTGCCGCCAGGCGTGTAATGTTTTCTGAGTCGCCGCGGCCGGGACGCTGAAAAAGCGCCCGAGCAAAGGCGGCCAAACCCCAACAAACTTTTGATGGTGGATCCGCCGTGTGCCCCTCGGGCCGGGCGGGAAGCCTGAGACTGAATGCTGGGTTCAGACAGCCGGTTTGAACGATTTGAAACGATTTCCACGGAAATCCGCCGAATTGCAA
>NZ_DALZXY010000166.1:0-2728 GCF_031988865.1 Arthrobacter sp. | reverse complement strand
TGGGCGGCAGTGTTGCGGCAATCGTCTGGGGAGCAGCCCTCGTCATCGTGTTTGCCGCAGCCGCGTCCCTGCCGCATCGGGCCGGCACTGTGGCCGCTGAGGAACCAGCCGTCCTCGAGCCTAAGGCCTAGGAACCCGTCACGACTCCCGCCCCGCACCCGGGGCGGGAGCGGAGCCGAGCGACGCAAGCCAGCCATCCAGCTGTGCTGTCAGCTCCCGCGGCGAGCTGCCGGCGGGCAGCAGGACGGCGGCGACCTGGGCACCCAGCAGGAAATTCAGCAGGGCACCGGCTGGCTGCACCGCGTCCGGCTGCCGCCGGGCATCGCCGGATAATGCCTCTCCCACATGCTTTTCCAGCGTCCGCCGCCACTGCTCCATCGACCGGGCATGGATCCGGGCCTTCTCCGCGTCATTGGCTGCCGCCTGCCAGAACGGGATGACAATCCGCGCCTCGTCCAGGCGCTCATCATCCAGCGGCAGGACCTCCAGTCCGAAAGCGCGCAGTGCCGCCATCCCCCGCAGCTCCCCGACAGCCTCCGCGATGCGGGCATTGGTCTGGTCGAATACATAGCCGAACGCGTAGGTCAGGAGTTCGGACTTTGCCGGGAAATACGGCTTCAATGCTCCATTCGCGAACCCGGCTTCGGCAGCGATACCGCGCATCGTGGCGCGGTCGATGCCCTCCCGGGCAATAATCCGCCAGGTCGCCTGCACCAGTTCAATCCGGCGCTGGTCATGGTCAACAATTTTTGGCACCCGGTAATCCCCCATTTGTCCGTATCTGCCGGAACCGGACAAGCTCAAAGAATGCAGCTCGGCCAAACCCTTGTGACCCAGCTTACTTCCCGCTATTCTCTACAGTCATAGAAAAACGACGCCGAGGAGCAGCATGAGTACGATCCCCACCGAGACCGCTTCCGCCTATGCCCTGGCCACGGCCGAGGAAATCCAGGAGGTGCGTCGCCTCCTGGAAGGGGCAGGCCTGGTCACCGAAAGCACCCGGTTCGCCTACCTGGGCCTGCTGGACCCGCAGCGCGGCTCCGGCGGCGAATCCGGTCAGAGCGCCGGGGAAGGGACGGAGTCGGAGCGCCGCTTCCGGACGTTCCTGCTCGACTCCACCGCCGCAGGCCCGCTGGATGTCACCGTCTCCCTGACACAGGGCAAGGTGCTCTCCGCAATCGAGCTGGACACCTCGGCCACCGGTGAACTCCCGGTCCTGGAGGAGGAGTTCGAGGTTGTCGAGCAGATTCTCGCTACCGACCCGGACTGGCTGGCAGCCCTGGAACGCCGCGGGTTGGACGTGACCAAGGTCCGGGTGGCCCCGCTCTCCGCCGGTGTCTTCGAATACCCCGAAGAGAAAGGCCGGCGGATCCTGCGCGGGCTCGCCTTCCTGCAGGACTTCCCCGAAGACAGCGCTTGGGCGCACCCGATCGACGGACTGGTGGGGTACGTCGACATCGTGAACCGCTCCGTGGACCAGGTCCTGGACTTCGGCGCCATGCCCGTTCCCGCGGAGCACGGCAATTACACCGATCCGGAGCTGACCGGGGAGCTGCGCACAACGCAGAAGCCGATCGAAATCACGCAGCCGGAGGGACCGTCCTTCACCGTCACCGGCGGCAACCACGTGGAATGGGAAAAGTGGAGCCTGGACGTTGGCTTCGATGCCCGCGAAGGAGTGGTGCTGCACAACATTTCCTTCCAGGACGGGGACCGCAGGCGCTCCATTATCAACCGCGCGTCCATCGCCGAAATGGTAGTGCCGTACGGTGATCCCGCCCCGGTCCGCTCGTGGCAGAACTACTTCGACACCGGTGAATACCTGGTGGGCCAGTACGCCAACTCCCTCGAACTGGGCTGCGACTGCCTGGGTGAAATCACCTACCTTAGCCCGGTCATTGCTGACGGCTTCGGGAACCCGCGCACCATCCGCAACGGCATCTGCATGCATGAAGAGGACTGGTCCATCCTGGCCAAGCACTCGGATCTGTGGACCGGCATCAACTACACCCGGCGCAACCGGCGCATGGTCATCTCTTTCTTCACCACCATCGGCAACTACGACTACGGGTTCTACTGGTACCTCTATCTCGACGGCACCATCGAATTCGAGGCCAAAGCAACCGGCATCGTGTTCACCAGCGCTTATCCCGGCAAGGACTACCCCTACGCCTCGGAGCTCGCACCCGGTCTGGGCGCCCCCTTCCACCAGCACCTCTTCGGTGCCCGGCTGGAAATGGCCTTGGACGGGACAACCAACCGGGTGGAGGAAGAGGATGCCGTTCGGGTCCCCATGGGTCCGGGCAACGAACGCGGCAACGCCTTCACCCGCAAGCGCACGCTGCTGGCCCGAGAATCCGAGGCTGCCCGCCGCGCCGATCCCGCCGTCGGGCGCACCTGGCATATTTCCAACCCGGAATCGCTGAATCGGCTGGGAGAACCGGTGGCCTACAAGCTGATCTCCCAGGGCCAGCCAATGCTCCTGGCCGATCCGGAATCCTCGGTGGCCAAGCGGGCGGCCTTTGCGACCAAGGATCTGTGGGTGACAAGGTACGCCGAGGATGAGCGCTACCCGACGGGCGACTTCGTCAACCAGCACTCCGGCGGCGCCGGCCTGCCCGCCTACACAGCGCAGGACCGCAGCATTGACGGCGAGCACATCGTCCTCTGGCACACCTTTGGCCTGACGCACTATCCGCGGATCGAGGACTGGCCGATCATGCCGGTG
>NZ_DALZXY010000165.1:2358-2744 GCF_031988865.1 Arthrobacter sp. | reverse complement strand
CCCGCCCCGCGGACCCGCACCCGCCGCCGCACCTCCGCCAAGGCCGGATCGCCGGCCCCGGCCCCCGAGCACGTGGAAAACACCGCGCAGGCGGAAAATGCTGAACAGGGCGAAAACCCCGGACAGGCAGCCGACGCCGAGCAGGGAGACCACACCGGACAGGCGAACGCCGCAGAGCCGGAGGCCGCGCCCGCCAAGGCGACCCGGGGCTCCGCAACCAAGGGCAGGGCTTCCCGGGGCAGGGCCGTCAAGGCGACTGCAGCCGCGGAAGACGCCGCTGAGGCCAGCGCCGCTGAGGCCAGCGCCGAGAAGACCAGCGCCGAGAAGACTAATGCCGACGAGGACACTGACGCCAAGGACGCCGAGACCGGCCAGGACGAAGCTCC
>NZ_DALZXY010000165.1:0-2167 GCF_031988865.1 Arthrobacter sp. | reverse complement strand
GCGGACGCTCCCGCCGCAGCCGCCGCCGCAGCCGCGGACGCACCCGCCCTGAGGGTGAAGCCGGCGCAGAAGGCGAAGACGGCAGCGAGAGCGCTGCCTCGCCGGAAGCAGACGCCGAAGGCGTCACCTCACGCCGCCGCCGTCGCCGCCGCCGCGGAGACGCAGACCTTGAACTGACGGGCGGCTCGGACGACGATCCGCCCAACACGGTCACCCGGGTGCGGGCCCCGCGGGCCCACGCCGAAGCGCCGGTGAACGACCGCGTCACCAGCGTTAAGGGCTCCACCCGCCTTGAGGCCAAGAAGCAGCGACGCCGCGAATCACGCGAGTCCGGCCGCCGCCGCCACGTGATCACCGAGGCCGAGTTCCTGGCCCGCCGTGAATCCGTCGACCGTCAGATGATCGTGCGCCAGCGCGATGACAGGATCCAGATCGGTGTGCTTGAGGACGGTGTCCTCGCCGAACATTTCGTCTCCAACACCCAGCAGGACTCGCTGATCGGCAACGTTTACGTCGGTAAGGTCCAGAATGTGCTCCCGAGCATGGAAGCTGCCTTCGTTGACATTGGCCGCGGCCGCAACGCCGTTCTGTACGCCGGCGAGGTTAACTGGGACGCCGCCGGCCTGGACGGACAGCCGCGCCGGATCGAGCTGGCACTGAAATCCGGTGACTCCGTGCTGGTCCAGGTCACGAAGGATCCGGTGGGCCACAAGGGTGCCCGCCTCACCAGCCAGATCTCCCTGCCCGGCCGCTACCTGGTCTACGTACCCGGTGGCTCCATGACCGGTATCTCGCGCAAGCTGCCCGACGTCGAACGCAACCGGCTCAAGAAGATCCTCAAGGACCACCTTCCGCAGAACGCCGGCGTGATCGTCCGGACCGCGGCCGAAGGCGCCTCCGAAGAGGAGCTGATGAATGACATCAACCGGCTCCGCGCACAGTGGGAGAACATCGAAGCCAAGGCCAAGTCCACCAAGACCCTCCCGCCGGAGCTGCTCTACGGCGAACCTGACCTGACCATCAAGGTGGTCCGTGACGTCTTCAACGAGGACTTCTCCAAGCTGATCGTTTCCGGTGAGGAAGCCTGGGACACCATCGAGGCCTACGTGACCTACGTGGCTCCGGATCTGGTAGGCCGTCTGGAGAAGTGGACGAAGGATGAGGACATCTTTGCCGCCAGCCGCATTGACGAGCAGATCGCCAAGGCACTGGACCGCAAGGTCTTCCTCCCCTCCGGCGGCTCGCTGGTAATCGACCGCACCGAAGCCATGACCGTGGTGGACGTCAACACCGGTAAGTTCACGGGCAGCGGCGGCAACCTTGAAGAGACCGTCACGAAGAACAACCTGGAAGCGGCGGAGGAAGTTGTCCGCCAGCTGCGCCTGCGGGACATCGGCGGCATCATCGTCATCGACTTCATCGACATGGTGCTCGAGGCCAACCGGGACCTGGTGCTCCGCCGCCTGGTCGAGTGCCTGGGCCGCGACCGCACCAAGCACCAGGTAGCAGAGGTAACTTCCCTCGGACTGGTCCAGATGACGCGCAAGCGCATGGGCACCGGCCTGCTGGAAGTCTTCGGCGAGAACTGTGAACACTGCGATGGCCGCGGCGTCATTACCCATGACATCCCCGTGGAGCACCGGCGCAGCACCAGCCACTCCGGGCATGCTGTCTCTGACGACAACCACCAGCAGCACCTCAAGCAGGAGAAGCAGACCCGAGGGGAGCGCAAGCGCCGGAACCGGAACCAGAACCAGCAGCAGCCCGCTGCCGTGCCGGCCGAACCGGTGAAGGTCGAGGAGCCGCAGCCGGACGACGCCGAGCGGGCCGCCAAGGCGGAAGCTGCACGGGCGGCCCTGGCCTCCATCGCAGCGGCCACGGCTGCCGCGCACGACGCCGAAGGGGAACCGGAAGCCCCTGCGGCCACCCAGGATGCTCCCGAGGCTGAGCCGGCGGAGAAGCCGCTCATCAAGGAACCTCATGATGATCTGCCCGAAGAGGCCGGTGCCATCCTGCGGATCCAGGGCGAAACGGTCGTCGTTCCTCGCAGGGAACGCCGGCGTCCGGTCCGCCAGGATGTGCAGCTGACCCTTGAAAGCCTGACAGAAGCGTTCAACGACGTTTCCCCGGTAGCACCCGGAGAAACTGCGGCAGGAGAGCCGCCGGC
>NZ_DALZXY010000164.1:2539-2800 GCF_031988865.1 Arthrobacter sp. | reverse complement strand
CGCAACCGCCAGCGCTGCCGCCATGGCGAGAGCCCGGCGGAACGGGCGGATGGATAGTGGTGGCACGGCGCCCAGCTCAGGCCGTCAGGCCCAGCAGGGACATCCGCCGCGAGTGGTTGCGCGTGAGCTGGCTGAACAGTTCACGGACCTGGGAGTCGTACTCTTCGTTGCTGAGCGCGTCGGCCAGCCCCTTGGGGAAGGCCCGCTCAATCACCACGCGCTGGGCCTGGGTCAGCGCTTCGCCGACGAGCCGACGGCCCC
>NZ_DALZXY010000164.1:0-2468 GCF_031988865.1 Arthrobacter sp. | reverse complement strand
AAGAGCGAGTCTGGACGCCAGCCGCGGGTCATCCTTGAGGGAGCGCTGCAGCCGATCGAAAAGCACTTCCCCGGGCGCTTCGCTGCTGCCGTGGAGAGAAGTGATCAAGGCACTGCTTTCCGGGTCCAGCCGGGAACCGAGCGCCGCGTAGAAGTCGTCCGAGATAGCGTCCGTGACGTAGAACTTCATGAGCGACTCGTACCAGTCCCCCGGCCTGGTGCGGTCATGGAAGGCATCCACGGACTGCTGGAAGGGGGCCATGGCCACTTCCGGGTCAGCCCCCATGTCTTCGAGGTGTTTCGTCACGCGTTCAAAGTGGGCGTATTCCCGCACAGCGAGCCGGCCCAACGTGGCCCGGTCGTGCAGGGTGGGAGAGAAACGAGCGTCAGAGGACATCCGTTCGAAGGCGGAGAGCTCACCATAGGCAATAACACCAAAAAGGTCGGTCAGGAACTGCTGGTACGCAGGTGTTGTTCCAGCATCCGGGTCCTGCCCGCTGACTGCCGGTGGCTTGTGCTCGTTCATATCCCCCAGCGTACCGGTGCGCTATGGACCTCATCCCTTCAGACGCTCCGCGCGTTCCAACCGCGTTCCAACCGCGCTTCACCCCTGCCGCCGGCGGGGCCCTGGAGCGCGGAGCGCCCGCGGATCCCCAAATGCGACCCGCTGCGGCCGTACCGGGTAGACTGGAATGGTAGTAAATGGATGCCCGGTCGTTCCCACCATTTGAAATGCCAGTTGGTCGTTTATGCCAGCTTGGCTGTGAGACCCGCAGTACCTACGCGATCTTGATATTTTCCGGCCACTGCCTTTGCCGAATGCAGTTGGAGTGGCCAGCAGTTGTTAGCCCGCGATCGGCTTCCGCTGGACGCATCCCCTGCGCGCCGTCCGCTCCGGGACGGGCTATACGCCCTCTCGTCGAGCGCGGCCGGCAGGGATGCCTAACTGAACGGTATGTAATTGAACACTGAACTTTCCCAGATCGGCGACGCGCACCTGACCGCCGATGACAGCAACGAAGAACTCGACGTAGCCGAGACGCTCGCTACCACGGACGCTGCGGCGGAAATCGCCGAACTGACGTTCGGTGATTTCGGCGTACGCGCCGACATTGTGGAGTCGCTGGCGGAAGCCGGTATCACCCACCCCTTCCCGATCCAGTCGATGACCCTGCCGGTGGCCCTGGGCGGCCACGACATCATCGGCCAGGCCAAGACCGGTACCGGCAAGACCCTCGGCTTTGGCATCCCCGCCCTGCAGCGTGTGATTGCGCCGGCGGACGAGGATTACGCAGGGCTCGCCGTCCCCGGCGCCCCGCAGGCCCTGATCGTGGTTCCGACCCGCGAACTCGCGGTCCAGGTGGCCGGCGATCTGACCACCGCGGCCCGCCGCCGTGGCGCCCGCATCGTCACCATTTACGGTGGACGCGCCTACGAACCGCAGATTGAGGCCCTGGCAGCTGGCGTCGAAATCGTCGTCGGCACGCCGGGACGCCTGATCGACCTGTACAACAAGAAGCACCTCTCGCTGAAGAACGTGCGGATCGTCGTCCTGGACGAGGCCGACGAAATGCTCGACCTTGGCTTCCTGCCCGACGTCGAGACCCTGATGGCAGCCACCCCGGCGGTGCGCCAGACGCTGCTGTTCTCGGCCACCATGCCGGGCGCCGTCGTCGCCATGGCCCGCCGCTACATGACCAAGCCCACGCATATCCGTGCGGCTGATCCTGATGATGAAGGCCTGACGAAGAAGGACATCCGCCAGGTTGTCTACCGTGCCCACAACCTCGACAAGAGCGAAGTTGTCGCCCGGATCCTGCAGGCCAAGGGCCGGGGCCGCACCATCATCTTCACCAAGACCAAGCGCACTGCCGCAAAGCTCTCCGAAGAACTCGTGGACCGCGGCTTCGCCGTGGCCGCCATGCACGGCGACCTGGGCCAGGGCGCCCGCGAGCAGGCCATGCGCGCCTTCCGCAACGAGAAGGTCGACGTCCTGGTTGCCACCGATGTCGCCGCCCGCGGCATCGACGTCGACGACGTCACCCACGTGATCAACTACCAGTGCCCGGAGGACGAAAAGACCTACCTGCACCGTGTTGGCCGCACCGGCCGCGCCGGCAACAAGGGCACGGCGGTTACGTTCGTGGACTGGGACGATGTCCCCCGCTGGGGCCTGATCAACAAGGCCCTGGGCATGGACCAGGCGGAGCCGGTGGAAACCTACTCCTCGTCCCCGCACCTGTACACCGACCTTGATATTCCGGAAGGCACCAAGGGCCGGCTGCCCCGCAACAAGCGTGTCCTCGCCGGGATCGACGCCGAAAAGCTCGAAGACCTCGGCGAAACCGGCAAGTCCGGCGGCCGGCGTCCGGCCCGTTCCGACGCCGGATCGGACTCCCGCTCCCGCGGCGGGCGCGGATCCGACAGTGCCCGCGGCTCGGACCGGACACGTGCACCCCGCGACGGCGC
>NZ_DALZXY010000163.1:0-3086 GCF_031988865.1 Arthrobacter sp. | reverse complement strand
GGTCCTCCTATCCCCCGCACAAACATGACGAGGAGAAGGACGGCGAGACCAGCCTTGAGGAGATCTACTACTTCGAAACCAGGCTGGCCAAGGATGCTCCTGCGCCCAGCCAGGCAGACCCCGTTGGCTACGCCCGGGTCTATTCCTCGGACGAGCGCCCCATCGACGTTAATGCCGAGGTCCGAACCGGGGACGTGGTCCTGGTTCCCTACGGCTGGCACGGTCCGGCGATGGCCGCTCCCGGCTACGACCTGTATTACCTGAACGTGATGGCAGGCCCGGGCCGGGTCCGTGAGTGGCTGATCAGCGATGATCCGCACCACGGCTGGATCCGCCGGACCTGGGAGGACCAGCAGCTGGATCCCCGGCTGCCGTTCACCGGCTGATTCCCGGGAGCCAGGCCAGCCGAGGCCTAGAGGCCGGCCGTGGCATTGGTCCCGTCACTGGAATCCGCCGATGAACTCCTTCATGGTCCGGAGCTGGAATCGGGAGACTTCGACGGCGTTCTCATTCTCGGCGAAGACGCTGGAGACCATAATCGAGTCCGGCCGGTCCAGGAAACCGTTCTCGGCGAGCCCGCCGAAGAATTCCTGCCAGTCGACGTCGCCGTCGCCGATCCGCAGGTGCTGGTGCACGCGGACGGGAGTGCCCGGCGGGTTGGTGATGTAGCGCAGGCCGTGCGAGGCATGGTGGTCCATCGTGTCCGCAACATGGACAACCCGCAGCCGGTCCCCCACGGCCGCCATGATCTCGCCCGGGTCGTCCTTCATGTGGAAGGAGTGCGCGGCGACGTAAACGAAGCCCAGGTTCGGCGAGTTGACGCCGCGGATGACCCGCCAGGCGGCGAGGCCTTCCTCGACGAAGTCGTCCGGGTGCGGATCGATGGCCACGTGGACGCCCTCACGTTCGAAGACCGGCACGAGTTCCTCCATCGACCGGTAGAACGCTGCTTCGGACTCCTCCGCCTGCTCCGGCCGGCCACTGAATTCGGTATTCATCTGCGTCACACCCAGGTCCACGGCGATCTGCACCGCGCGTTTCCAGTAGCGGACGGCGGCCTCGCGCAGATTCTCATCCGGGGAAGACCAGCGCAGGACGGGCAGGACTGACGCGATTTCGACGTCGGCCTCTGCACAGGCCTTTTTCAGGTCGGTGACCAAGGCGTCGTCGGCCTTTGGATGCGTAAAGAAGGGCAGGACGTCCTGGTGCGGGGTGAGCTGGAGGTATTTGTAGCCCAGCTCTGCCGCGATTTTCGGGAACTCAAGCACCGAGTGGCTGTGGTGGAACGGGGTTGGATCCAGGGCGATCTTCATCGGTGGCCCTCCTTGACTCAGTTGTAGAGTGCGGGCTTTTCGTTCAACTGGACGGGAACTTTGCCGTCCGTCTGCTGGGCCGCGACGCCCGCTTCGCAGCAGGCCGCAGTGGCATAACCGTCCCAGGCACTTGGCCCGCCAATCTCGCCCTTCAGCGCGGCATCGACCCAGGCCTGGATTTCGACGTCGTACGCTGCGCCGAAACGTTCCTCGAAGCCCGGTGCCACCGTGCCGCCCCAGCGCCCCTGCGTCCGAACGGAGGGTCCGGAGTCGCCGCCGATGCTGACGATGCCCGATTCGAAGGAGGCCTGGGTGGCAACCTCGTAGCCGTACTGGGCGTTGACGTAGATCTCGACGTCGGCCAGGACACCGGACTCGGTCTCGAGCAGCACATGCTGCGGGTCGTTCTGGCCCTGCGGCGCGTTGCGGGTCCGTTTCCCCGACCGCACCTGCACTGAGGTGATTTCCTCGCCGGTGAAGAACCGGATGGCGTCGAATTCGTGGACCACGGAGTCGTTGATCAGCATCTCGTTGGTGAAGCCCGGCGGTGTGGTGGGATTGCGGTGCTGGTGGTGCAGCATCAGGAGTTCACCGAGCTCCCCGCCGTTGATGACATCGGCAAGCAGCGCGTATTCGGCATCGAAGCGGCGCATAAAACCAACCTGGATCCGCTTGCGGCCCAGCTTCTCCTCGGCCTGGACAACCTTCCAGGCGGACTCGGCGTCCGGGGTCAGCGGCTTTTCGCACAGGATGGGAATGTCCTTGGCCAGGGCGGCGTGCAGGATCTCCTCGTGCAGGAAACCGGGGGTGGCGATCAGCACGGCGTTGATCTCCGGATTGTCCAGGGCAGCCTGGGCGTCCGTCAGCGCCACGGCGCCGGGGATACCGGCGATGGCGGCGTTGGCCCGGTCCAAGTCAATGTCGACGACGGCGGCCACCTCGGCGCCGTGGATCCGGCGGTGGATGCGCTGGATGTGGTCGATACCCATGCGTCCCGCGCCGATCACGGCAACGCGGAGGTTCTGGCTCATAGTGTTTCCTTCTGGCTGGTCTGGCTGGATGGAGGGCTGCAAAGGATTACTGGACCCTGGTCCGCGAACCGCAGGAGAGCAGGTAGCCGCAGGTCCGTTTGGCGATGGGCATGGGAACACCGAAGTCGGCCACCGGGTACATGTCCTGCTCCACGATGCCGAAGATGGGTTTGTCCAGCTTCTCGACGGCGTTGATCACCTTGTTCAGGTCCGGCAGCCCGTTCGGCGGCTCGGTCATCACGCCGGCCAGGTTGGCTGCCGCCCAGGTCAGGTTCTGTTCACGGACCGTCGCCAGCACGGCCGGGTCGATCTGCTTCAGGTGCAGGTAGCCGATCCGCTCGGGGTACTTCTCAATCAGGTCCACGCTGCTGGCGCCGCCGTATTCTGCGTGGCCGGTGTCCAGGCAGAGGGTGACCAGCTGCGGGTCGGTGTTCTGCAGGAAGCGTTCGATGTCCGGCTGCACGCAGACGTGCGAGTCGGCGTGCGAGTGGAACTGCTGCTGCAGGCCGAATTCCTCGGAAATTACCTTGCCCAGGCGGTTGTGGCCGTTGAACAGGTCATCCCACTGCTCGACCCTGAGCTCGCCGTTTTCCACGGCCTCGCCAGTAACGTCGTCGCGCCACATGGCGGGGATAACCACGATGTGTTCCCCGCCCATGGCGGCCGTCAGTTCCGCGACCTTGCGGGCCGGCTCCCAGGCGATGTCCCACTGGTCCACCCCGCGGTGGAACGCGGTGAACAC
>NZ_DALZXY010000162.1:0-3177 GCF_031988865.1 Arthrobacter sp. | reverse complement strand
TCCGCGCCCACCTCGCCACGCTCACGCGCTCCGCGCCCGCGCCCGCGCGCTACCGCGCTCACACGCACCCCGACCACGCACCGCCCCACACTCCTACCCCTCCAAAACCTCCGGCTGGGTGAAGATCCGTGGTTCGTCCCGCCAGACACTTTCGACTTCCGACTTCGTCCGCCGCATGATCTGGTCCATTGCCTCGCGCGCCGCTTCAGGCCGGCCCGCCTGGATGGCGTTGGCGACGTCGACGTGCCATTGCAGCGCTTCCTCGTGTGGATGGGTGGGCATGAGCCCGTAGTCGGTCCGGCCGCGCAGGACCTCGGCGATCATCGACTGCATCTGACTGAACATCTCGTTCCCCGACGCTGCCAGAACCAGTGCGTGATAGTGGATATCCAGCTCAAGGAACTGCTGAAGGTCCCCGGCACGGCCCACGGCACGCATCTTTGCGGCCACGGCCATCAGCTCGGCCGACATATCTTCCGGTGCATGCTGTGCAGCGAGTTCAGCGGCAGCAGGTTCGACGGCGGAACGCAGCTCGGTCAGCGACCTCAGCTGGGCCCCCTTGCCTGACCTAGCAGCCAGCCGCCACCGCACGATGTAAGGATCGAAGACGTTCCAGGACGTTTCCGGAAGCACCCGGATGCCCACCCGTTTGACCGTTTCCACCAGTCCCAGGGACTGCAGCACCCGGACGGCTTCCCGGGCCACGGACCGGGAAACATTCAGCTCCGTCTCGAGCTGCTCAGAGAACATGGTGTCTCCGGGCGCGAGTTCGCACGAGACGATCCTCCGCCCAAGCGATTCGATCACCAGGCTGTGCAGGCGTGAACTCATGGGAGTCTTCGGGTAGCAGTCACCCAGTCATCATATGCAACCCTGGCGGCGTCAGTTCTGCGGTTTGACCACGGGGAACATTCCGCCGGGCTCCTCACCCTCTTCATAGTGGCTGGCAGCAGGCCCAACAATCAGCGGGTCCGGCGCGTGCGCCAGGCTAAGGTCCTTGTTCGGGTAATCCACACCCGAAAGGACAAAGCGCATAGCCTCCAGCCGGGCACGCTTCTTGTCGTTCGACTTCACCACCGTCCACGGCGCATCACCGGTGTCCGTGTAAAAGAACATGGCTTCCTTGGCCTGCGTGTAGTCATCCCATTTGTCCAGGCTGGCCAAGTCGGTGGGGGAGAGCTTCCACTGCTTGACCGGGTCTGTCTCACGCGCCGCAAAACGTGCCAGCTGCTCCGCCCGCCCCACCGAGAACCACAGCTTGCGCAGCAGAACCCCCGAATTCACCAGCATCCGTTCCAGTTCCGGCACTTCCCGCATGAACTCCAGGTATTGGGCGGGTGTGCAATAGTTCATCACGCGTTCGACGCCGGCACGGTTGTACCAGGAGCGGTCCATCATCACGATCTCCCCGCCGCTGGGAAGCCGGGCAACGTAGCGCTGGAAGTACCACTGCGTGCGTTCCTGGTCCGTGGGCTTCTCCAAGGCGATAACCCGGGCGCCGCGGGGGTTCATATGTTCGTTGAACCGCTTGATCGCCCCGCCCTTCCCGGCGGCGTCGCGGCCTTCGAAAATGATCAGCATTTTCTGCCCGGTTTCCTTGACCCAGAGCTGCATTTTCAGCAGTTCTATCTGCAGCAGACGCTTCTGCCGGTCATAGGTGCTGCGGGTGAGCTTCTTCTTATACGGATAATTGTGCCGCCAGGCGGGATCGCTGCCCCGTTCCTTGATGGTCCTGGTCTTGGCCTCCAGCTCGGAGAGCTCATCAACTTCCGCCGCATAGTCCTCCACAACGGAAACCCGGCCGGCTTCGCCGTTCAGCTCCGGCGCCTGTTTGGTTCCGCCCTGGGATGTGTTCTTTCCGGTGGCCATGTCTTCTCCTCGGAAGGGGTGCACCACTGAATTTACGCGGCCACCGGGATCAGTGGAAGGGCGCGCCGGGAGCCTCCCCGGGTTTGCCCCAACTGGCATCGATAATTGATGGCAAATGAAATACCTGCGCTCCACTCTGCTGTCCCTGTCCGTCCTTCCGATCCTCGTATTTGGTACAGGTTGCGTACCGCAGGAATCCGGGGCCGCAGCGGGCGCACCGCCGGTGGTGCAGGTCCAGTCCGGAACCGCGCTGGAGCAGCTTGAAGGGATCACCATCAAGGGCCGGGCACCGAAAACCGGTTACGACCGGACCGAGTTCGGGCCGGCGTGGGCCGACGTCGACCACAATGGCTGCGATACCCGCAACGACATCCTGGCCCGGGACCTGGTGGACCTGGCGTTCCGGGACGGCACGAAGAACTGCGTAGTCACGTCCGGGACCTTCCTTGATCCGTACACCGGAACAACCATCAGCTTTGTCCGCGGCAACACCACCAGCACCGCCGTACAGATCGACCACGTGGTGGCGCTCTCCGACGCGTGGCAGAAGGGTGCCCAGCAGCTCACTGCCGAGAAGCGCCGGGAGCTCGCCAATGATCCGCTGAACCTCCTCGCCTCCGACGGCCCCGCCAACGGCGCGAAATCAGATTCCGACGCTGCCACCTGGCTGCCGTCCAACAAGGGCTTCCGGTGCGAATACGTGGCCCGCCAAACCGCGGTCAAGGCCGAGTACGGGCTGTGGATGACCCAGGCAGAGCATGACGCGATCGCCACCGTCCTCGCAGGCTGCCCGGACGAGCCGGTTCCGGTGCGGGACGGAACTATCACCCGATTCGCCGCGGGTTCGGCGGGTGAGGCGGTGGACGGCGGCGCGAGTGACGGCGCGGGTGACGGCACAGCGGGGGAGGGCCCGACGCCGGTCAAAGCGGCAGGCGCCGCGCCGATCCGACCGGGTGATCCGGGCTGGGATCCCAAGTTCGACGGCGACGGCGACGGGGTCGGCTGCACCTCCTGATCCGCTCGAAGCGGGCTGCTCCCCCCGAAAGAGCAGGCTCCGTTCCTTCTCCCTTCTGACAGTGCCGAGATAGCGGACTGTTCCTGTCCTGAAAACTGTCGCTCCGGACAGCCCCGGCCCCTAGCGTTGAGGGCGCCGGAAGAACGGGCGCAGGAAAAACGGGCCCGGGAGCAGAACGGGCCCAGGAAAAACGTGCCCAGGAGCAGAACGTGCCCAGGAACAGAACAGCCCCGGCCCCTCGCGTTGAGGGCGCCGTAAGAACGGGGCGCCGTAAGAACGGGTCCGGGAGCAGA
>NZ_DALZXY010000161.1:0-3239 GCF_031988865.1 Arthrobacter sp. | reverse complement strand
ACCGCGCGGTCTAACCGCCGCGACGGCACTGCACCGCCACAGCCCGACCTATCCGCCGGCTCGGGAGACCGAACCCGTGCCTGCCCCTCCGAGCTGGAGTCCGCCTGCCCCGCTTGCCCCGCTGGGCTGGAGCCATCCGAGCTCCGACTACGCGCGCCTAGAACGGAGGAGGATCAGGGTCCGCCGTTGGCAGCGACCCTTCAGTGCTAAGTCCGCCTGAAATTTCCGGCCCATAGTGCAGCTGGGGCACCGTCCGATAAATCCTCCCCAAAGGGGAGATCCACTTGAGGAGTCCCGGGGTTTCCTGACGGGCACGCCAGAAGCCGAGGGTTTTGTACCGGTGGTGTTTTGGGCACAAATTGGCAAGGTTGCCATGCTCAGTGAGTCCGCCGCGGGCCCAAGGAATGGTGTGGTCGACCTCCGCCCGGGCTGGTGCAACCCCACATCCCGGAAACCGGCATGTTCCGTCACGAGCCTGCAACCAGCGTTTGAGGCCTGCCGGAACCTTCCGGCGACGGCCAACGGCCAGTATTTCGCCGGTCGACGAGTCCTGGACCAAGCCTGTCCAGTGCAGTGCCTGACGCGCCAGCCGCCGGCCAGCCTCAGCAGTGATGGGTCCTGCACCATTGAGCTCAGCCGGATTATCATCAAGGCCGAACAGCGTGTCGGCACTGATGAGCACCATAATCTCGGCTTTGATACCGGCGCTGTCATCCCGCGTGGATTCAGGCGCACACCTAGGCTCAGTTCCTCGCGCGGGCCCGGGCCCGGGCCCGGGCCCGGGCTTGGGCTCAGTCTCAAACCTGAAGCCGGACCGAGATCCGGAATTACACTCCGTGCCGGACCGGGGCTCGGGCCCGGACAATGAACCAGCCGCTGGCAGCGACGTCGCAGGCAGTTCGGGTCCCACCGCTGATGACGGTGCCGACGCCGATTCCGGTGGTGAGTCGGCAAAGCCCACGGGTCCCCGGTCGGAATTAAGCATTAGGGACGTGAAGATGTCCGCACGGAGTTGGTCGAGCGTTCGGGGATCACCTGCCTTTCGTTCACCCTGTGCTGCCAGGGTCAGGGCGGTGAAAATCGCTTGCCCCTTTTCTGCGGCGATTCGGGCAGTGAGCTCTCCCATTCCGTCAGCAACCGGGTCGAAACTCACTCCCCGTCGATCCAGGGCTGAGCGGTGGCGGGTGGCCATGGTCTCGGGCCATCGGTGCTCACGGAGACGGCGGGCAGTGCGCATGAACTGTGCGCAGGTCCTTCCCCTCGCGGCTGACAGCAGCTCGGCCTCGAAACCGGGCGACTGTGCGCCGGGGATTCCCTGGAGCTGGTCCAGCATCGCCCGGGCATGGCGGTGACTGATGTGTCCGTGCGAAAGTGCGGCAAGGGTTGCCGCCTGTGCAGTGCAGAGCCGGTCGGATTCATCCACGAGCTGCATGGCGCTCATGTGCGGAATATTCAGTACGGCGCCGGCTTCTGCCGCGGTTAAGGACATCGCGAGTGCGTCATCCGGCTTCTTGAAAGACCCCTCCACCTCTGCCGCGATCAGCTCCTCCATCCGATGTATCACCCTGGCCTGCTGCGCCTGTGTCCAGCTAGCCAGCGCCGCGAGCCGCTCGAGAACCGCCCCCGCGTCGTCTGAGCTGAGGCTCTCCGGGGAGGTCAGCTCGATGACACCGCTAAACCCTCCGCTTCCATCTGAAGCCGGGAACGCCGAAAAGGTGTCCAAACACGCCAGCGCGTCCTCGGAATCCGCATCCGCTGAGCTGGAACGGCCCGCTCCTGAAGCCGGCTCGAAGAGCCGGTTTTCTTCACTGGTTGCCGCCGTTGCCATAGAACAAGGCTTCCACGCCAGGTGGATCCACCAAAACCAAAATGTCCATTGTGGAGGAATAGTTGGTACGGGAATTCAACTCAAAATACTCAGTTTTCGCGCACTTATCCACAACTGGCGGATGACCAGTTGACAATGTGTCTCGCACCCTCCCAAACCATCGCCCAGATGTCCGCTAGGTCCGGGCCTAGGATGCCCCTGGGATCGGTGCCGGCCAGGGGCCTGGCCCGCCCCACGTCCCGGACCCCGGCCGCAGCCCCACGTCCCGGACCCCGGCCGCAGCCTCACGTCCCGGACCCCGGACCCCGGCCGCAGCCTCACGTCCCGGGCCCCGGCCCCAGCCCCAGCCCCACAAGATACTCCGGCTAATCCAGCCTCGGCTGGCAATGCGGGCAGTAGTAAAGGTCGCGGAGCTCTAGTTCGTTGTCGCCGAATAACTCGTGGACAACCTTGGTGCCGCAGCGCAGACAGCCGCGTTTCTCCCGGTTGTAGACCCACAGCGGATCCCGCCCGGCCGACATCCCTGTGGTAATCCGCCGGGATCGGGACTTGTTCGCTTCCAGAAGCCGCTTCGAAAGATCGACAAGCCGCGGTAGATCGGGCACCTGCGCTACCGGAGTCAGCGGATGCACTCCGATGAGAAAACACAGTTCGCACCGGTAGACATTACCCACTCCCGCGAGGTTCCGCTGATCCAGGATCGCCAAGCCAACCGGCCGCTCCGGCACGGACTTCAGCCGGCGCAGTGCTTCCTCCGGATCCCAGTCCGGTCCCAGGAGGTCAGGTCCGAGGTACCCAACTGCCTCATCCTCACCACTGCGCGGAAAGATGCGAAGGATCCCGAGCTCGAAGCCAACCGCCTGATGCGTCGCAGTTTCCAGCACGGCACGGGCCTTGAATGCCGGACGCTTCCAACGTTCACCTCGCGCATAGATATGCCAAAGCCCCTCCATCTTGAGGTGGGATTGAACCGTCCAGCCCTCGGTCTCGGAGTCGGCAGGTGCAATTCGGATCAGCAGATGCTTGCCGCGCGAAACAACTTCCTCGACAAAACGGCCGCTGAGGTCGGTGGTTGCGAAGCGAGGGACGCGGAAGTCCGTACGGGTGAGTTCGGCCCCGGCCAAGGCGGAATTGAGGTCCCGGGCAGCTCGCCAGACGGTATCCCCCTCAGGCACGGATCGCCCCGAACGACGGCGGCACCAGGGAAGGTGGGCGTGCCGCCAGATAGGCACGGATCGCCCCGAACGACGGCGGCACCCGGGTGGGCGGGTGTTCCGCCGCGCAGACACGGGCCGCCACACGGGCCGCCGCGCAGACACGAGCCGCCGTGCCAGCACGGGCCGCAGCACGGGCCGCCGCACGGGCAGAGGCCCCGCGAGCCGCCGCAGGACCCAGGCCTTCAAGCCAGCTC
>NZ_DALZXY010000160.1:293-3343 GCF_031988865.1 Arthrobacter sp. | reverse complement strand
GGCAGCGGTATCCAGTCCAACGACGTCGGAGAGCAGCGTGGGCAGCCAGGTGGAGACGGCGTAGAAAGCAAAGGCCTGGCCGCTGAAGGCGATCAGCAGTACCCATGCGGCGGGGAGCCGCCAGCCGGGACGTTCGCCCGCGGCCGCCGTCGGGATCATGCGGCCGGCCGGCTGCCCCGGCGTGGACCCACTCTGCGGCACGCTTGGCGCCGGTATGCCCCGCCCCGCATCCGATCCGAGCAGGAAGGCGCGCCAGCCCACCAGGGCCAGCCAGGCAAGGGCAGCCACGATGGCAAGGGCGCTCCAAAGCACCAGGGCCGTGCGCCAGCCGAAGGCCTCGGCCAGCGGAGCCGTGATGATCAGGGTCGTCATCGATCCGATGTTCATCGCCGCCGTGTAGACGCCGGTGACCAGGGGAACGCGTGCTGACGGGACGTCCCGCCGGATCACCACAGGAACCAGGACATTGCCCACGGCGATGGAAGCACCGATAACGACAGTTCCTGCGAGCGCCAGCTCTGTTCCGCCAGATGATCTCAGCACGGATCCGGCAACAATTCCGGCCAGGCAGAAGGCGATTGCCTGGTCCGGGCCGCTGCGGCGAAGCAGCGGCAGCGCCAGGAAGGAAACAACGCCAAAGCAGGCGATTGGAAGGCTGGTCAGCAGGCCGGCGGTCTGAACGGACATCCCCAGCTCTGCCTGCAGGAGACCCAGGATCGGGGACGGAGCAACGATGGGGCCGCGCAGGTTAAGGGCGATCAGGATGATCCCGGATAAGGCGCCCCAGAACATCCAGCGGGCTGTCCTTTGCTTCCCGTTTCGTCCGGTCGCAGCTGGACTGTCGATTTGCATGGGTACCCGCTTCGCTGAAGGCTCGTTCCGAACCGCTCCGTGGCGGCCTCCCGCGATTCTGTCAGCTTGTGGCCCGGGTTGGCTCACATTACGCGTCGTGTGACCGTTTGTGAGGGGTCGCCCGGTGTAGCCGCCTTAGGGCTGCGGCGGCCCGGCCGGAAGGTGGTGCTTGGGAAGGCGGTCCCTGTCATACGTCACTTCGGTATAGCCGTGCGGTGCCGGGCGGCCGTGCTCGTCGAGGTTGACGAACACAATGCGATCGATGGTCAGGATGCTGGAGCGGGTGATCATGTTCCGCACTTCAGCCTGCATGGTCAGCGAGGAGCGGCCGAATTTGGTGGCGCGCAGTCCCATTTCGATCAGGTCGCCCTGCTGGGCCGAGCTGACGAAGTTAATTTCGGACATCAGCTTCGTGACGACGCGTCCGTTGCCCATTTGGAGAATGGCGTAGATGGTGGCCTCTTCATCGATCCAGCGAAGGAGGGAGCCCCCGAAGAGTGTGCCGTTCGCGTTCAGGTCCTCAGGACGGACCCACTTGCGGGTGTGAAAATTAATATTGCCAGGTTCCATATTTATTAACATAACGCCGCGTCCTGCCGCCTATGGGCCATTCGAGAGGACTCTCACAGGGCTCTGTTGCCGGTGTCGCAGACGGGTCCGGGATGTCCTCTGGAAGGGGTCCGGCTCGGCTTCCGCTGGCTTCCTCAGCGGACAGCGTACCGCAGGAAAACGACGCCTCCGCTGAAGCCCCGGACTTCGGCCAGATCCAGGCCGAGGCGGAGAGCTGGCGGAAAAACCGGAGTCCCGCCGCCCACGACGACCGGCGAAACCAGGCGTTGGATCTCGTCCACAAGTCCTTCGCGGAGGGCGTGGGCCGCGAGACCCGGTCCCTCGATGGTCAGGTCTCCGGGGGCCTCAGTCTTCAACTGCCGCACTTCCCCGGGGTCAAAGTGGTCTTTCAACAGGGTCCGGGACGTTTCCACCATAGTGAGGGTGGTCGAATAGACGACTTTATCCGCCGCCTGCCAGAGCCGTGCGAACCTCTGCAGTTCCGGGGCCGTCCCAACGGAATCGGGGTCGGTCCCCCAGATTTTCATCGCCTCGTACATGCCCCGGCCGTACAGGTAGGTACTCACGCCGTCCATGCTGTCAGTCAGGAATGCAATCATGTCGTCACTAGGCATCGACCAGTCAAAGGACCCGTCCGCGTCCTTGACATAGCCGTCCAGGGAACTGGGAATCTGATAAATGAGCTTGCCCATCGGGCTACTCTGTCAGGGCGGCGCCTCCGCAGCCAGACCCCGCCCATGATCAGACGGTGCTAGGTCGACGAATATCCCTGTGGCCCGGGTGACTGGCCTGGGGGCTGCTGGTCCGGCCCGGGTGACTGGCCTGGGGGCTGCTGGTCCGGCCCGGGTGACTGTTCTGGCCCTTGTCCGGGCCCCTGAACCGGTACCCGGACGGAGTCCCGGGGGTCCATCGGGCCCTGATCGAGCCGGAACGGCGGGTACTCGTCCCGCAGCAGGGCGGCATAGGCCAGGACCCGGTATTGCCAGCGGTTCAGCCCCATAGCGAGTGCGAACAGCGGTGCTATGTACCGTCCGGTGAACAGCAGCCCAATCACGGCGATGAGGACCAGGAGGCTCAGCAGCGACAAACCGGCTTCGGTGACGCGCCAGACGCCGTGCATTCCCCAATAGGCCGTCCCATCCATGGTTGCTGGGTAGCCTCCCCTGTTCCAGGTGCTGACCACCACGATGGTGCCCGTGGTGAACGCCCCCACGATCAGGGCCTGCGGGATCACCAGGAGCCACCATTTCACCAGCACCAGGCCCCTGCTCAGGCGCTCCGGATAGTCGACGTCGAAATCGGCCGGATAGTCCGTCCGGTCCAGAGTGAACGGCGGATAGCGGTCGGTGCCGAGCGGGTTCGCCGCGTAGAAGCTGACCCGCCAGCTCCAGCGGATCACTCCGACGGAGAAATCGAACAGCGTCCGCGGATACCTGGCCGTAAAGAGGATGGCGAAGAACGCAATGACGGTGACGACAATAAACGCGATCCAGAGGAAAAACAGCACTACGTAGTGCGGGATGGCCAGGAACCATTTGACCAGCCACTGCCAGCGGCTCAGGCCGGGATCCAGCCAGCCCTGCAGCCGGGCCGGATAAGCGCCGTCGTTTCCGCTGCCGCCTTGGCCC
>NZ_DALZXY010000160.1:0-283 GCF_031988865.1 Arthrobacter sp. | reverse complement strand
CCCTGTCCTTGGCCCTGTCCTGGCGCCGCGGGAGGACCCGGCTGGTACGCCGCTCCCGGGGGCGGTGGATACTGCGATCCTCCGGCAGTGTGTCCGGGCTGCGGCGCGGACCGCTGCTGGTCTGCAGCTGATGGATAAGTGCTGGCGGACGGATAGCCAGCCGCAGTGGCATAGGCGCCGGGACCGGGACCGGAACCACCTGCGCCAGCGGGGCCACCCGGGCCACCGGGACCACCGGGGTAGCCCGGGTATCCTGGCCCGCCCGGGTGCCCGCCCGGGTGCC
>NZ_DALZXY010000159.1:0-3463 GCF_031988865.1 Arthrobacter sp. | reverse complement strand
TTTCTCCCTCACCGGTGAGCAGGGCCGCGCTGGCTATGGCGGAGGTGTCGATGGCGAGGATAAGCACGGTGTCCATTTTACGCGGTTCACCTTCCCAGCCCGGCACTGCGTCCGCCGGGACTAGGACAGCTGCCCGCTCACCGCCCGGAGCAGGCTGCGGTACGCAGCCCCGGAAGGCCACGGCCGCAGGACCAATCCAGCCTCGGTGCGGACCAGCTGCCACGTTCCCGCAGTGCCTGCCTGGATACCCGTAGGCAGCCCGGTGCTGCCGCCTGCCGGCTGCCAGATGAACCATTCCTGTTCCCACATGTGCCGCACCACCGGGCCGCTGCCCTCCGGTGCCGGGACCTGTTCCGGGCCGGATCCGGACATCCGCGCCTGGATGGCTGCCGGATCGGGTGCAGCCTCTTCATCCAGAGTCCACGATGGGCCGATTCCCAGCCACGCTGCGAGAGCTGGGTACAGCTGGTCCAGTGAGAGGAAGTCAAGCTGCCGGTGGGTAGTTTCCGCCCCGTCCCTGCTGCGCAGCCGGGTGCAGGAAGGCCCGGCGAGCACCAGCACGCCTTCCGGTCCCAGTGCACAGTAGAAAGCGGTGCGGACTCCGCCCAGGCCTGCAGTGAGCTGCAAGGTACCCAGCGTATTTTCCAGCGGCGATGTCACCAGCCGTCCCTGCCCCTGCAACCGTCCCTTACCCGTTGCCAGGCCCGCAGCAACAAGCTCAGCCAATCCGTCCTGGGCGCTGCCGAAGCCGAACCGCCCCAGCCGGCCGCCCTTGCCCAGCATCAGCAGCAGATCCTGCGCCGCGGTGGAAAGCCAAGGGCCGTCTGAGTGGTAATCCTGGCTGGCAGCCAGACCGGAGAGCTCCTCCAGAGGTTCGCCCGTGTAACGCGCAGCAAACGGTTCCAGCCGCGGTTCAGCGTATCCGCTCACTCGGGGCCTCCTTCCGGTTCCGTCGCCGCAGCAGCGAAACGGAGGCTGCCGGCCAGATGGGCAAAGTGATCCTCATAAACGGGAAGCTGGGAGGTCCTGCAGATGGCGGTGAACGTCGTGAGCAGGCTTCTGCGGAGCAGCAACCCCTGCTGCAGGTGGAGCATTGTCCCCTGGAGTTCATAGGTGTATTCGATCCAGCGGCCGCCGTCAGTGTCCGGAACCGGCCAGAGGGTGCAACTGAGAACGTGCACCTTGTCCAGCGCCGCCAATGCCCCCGCGATGCCCTGGGTAGCGGCCCGGGCCACACTGCCGTGGAAAGCCTGGGTGTGGGCGGTGGCATTGGGTCGGAATCCTCCGGTGACCGGGGCCCGGACTACTGCTGTGTCCGTTTCGATGCTGCTCTCCCAGCCGTCGGGGACCTGCAGCTGCAGATAGCCGGTATCAAGCAATGCCGTGCTCATGCCTGCCGTTCCTTTGTGCGCTCAGCCACCCGCACCCAGCCAGGAAGCATAAATTTCGGCAGCCACACCAGGCTGACGAGGAAGGTCCAAATTCCGCCAAGCATCAGTACCAGGAGCAGACCGAGCAACGGCTTGGCCATGGAGTCCGGATCCGCATCCCACAGCAGCGTTCCCGTGAGCAGGCCGATGCCTCCATAGAGCATTCCCACCCCCGGATAGGCCCGGACGCGCGGCAGCAGCCCAGGATGGCCCAGCCAGGACCGCCAGCGGCCGGTGTGGGCCCGCCAGCCCATCGTGAGCATCACCAGGCTCAAGATCAGTCCCAGAATGAATCCCATATCTCCTTGGCTTTCTTTCCAATCTCTTCCCCCACGCCGCTGCCCACCATGCCCCCGGCGATTCCACCCACAATACCGCCCACCACCGCACCGGCTGCCGTACCGACAAACGGCACCCAACTGCCGAACACGCCACCGACCACCGCGCCGGCTTTGGCGCCCGCCCAGGCCCCGCCGGCGCCGCCGGCCAGGGAGGCACCCCCTACGATGGCCACGTTCTGTGTTACGGACCAGGCCCGCTCGCCGGAATTCCAGTCCGGGTGGAGCACCAGGTCGCTGTTGTACTGCGGGCTGCCCTGGTCCCAAGCCGTGACACCGGCGTCGAGCGTGAAAAGCCCGCGGCCTGCCCAACGTGCCCAGCCGGGAGGCGTCAGTGTATCCGCATTGGCGTCCAGCCTCAGTTCGGGCCGCGGCCGCCCATAGTCCGTCATCGGAATCGGCGGACGGTTCAGGTCCAGTACCCGTTCGGCCGGGATCAGGATTCCTGACGGCGTTCGGGTGTAGCGCACACCGCTGTCAATGACGTCATAGGCGATGTTCTCCACCCGCAGCTCCGCCGCGAGATCTCCGCTGACATCCAGGGTCCGGCGCACGTGCACGGGTGAGTGGTGGACCTGGCCCAGCACGGTGTCCGCGAGTGAGGTCGTGGTGCCGAAGGCGCGGCTGCCAAGCAGCCCACTGTCCGGAAGCAGCCCGCACGCTGCGCGAATCCCCGCAGCGCACCTGGACTCAGCCGCGGCATATTCAGCGCACAGGATCGCCACCTGCTGTTGGAGCACCCTTATTTCGGCCGTCCTGGCTTCTTCGTCGGCGCCGGATTCCTCCGGCGGGGCGCACTGGCCAGACGCTGCGATGAGATCCTCGGAACGCAGGCGCAGCCGCCGTGACTCCTGCGCAAAATCGCCCAGGGCGGTCTTGATCGATCTGGTCACTGACCTGGTCTCCGTGCCGTAGGCGGCAACCTTGTCAAATGCCCCGTAGGCGAGGCCGGCTTCCGGGGCGCCGTACACGGCACGCAGCCCTTGCCACTCGCTGTGGCAGTCCGCGGCCGTCAGGGCAGCGGACTCGCCAGCCGCGGCAAGGAAACCGGCTTGTGCAACCAGCTCATCAGCGTCAGCGAAGTCCGGCAGCAGGGAAAAATCAACACTTACGGTCATCGGGTTGACGCCATCCCGGCCTGGGCATCGGCCGCCATCTGCAGGTCCGCATCCTGGTAGGCGCCCACGGCATCGCGTACCGAAGCACAGGCGGTCTCAGCGTAGTCGGCGGCATTCGCGATCAGGAGCCCGGCATACTCCTGGTAGGCGGCGATGAGGGCATCGCCCACGACGGCGCTGCGGCCAGCCGCCTGGGCTGCCTCCACGGCGTTCCGGAGGTCCCGGGAGGCATCAGAGAAGTCCTCTGCCCGCGCCGCCGTCCGGTTTATGATGGCGTGCACTGACGCGGCATCGATGCTCCAGCTGGTCATGTCCTCCCCCAAAAAACTGTTCAGGTATCCCTGTCCAGCAAGCCTATCCAGTGCCGCCGCTACCCGCGATGGGGAGAACTGCCCATGCCAGAGGCAGGAGACTGACGGTGTCAGACACCGCCCAGGTCCGGAGCGGCGGCCCAGCGCGGGCCGTAGCCGGCAAGGCGGATGGTCCGTTCCTCGTCGTCGTCTTCCCCGGAGAAGTCGGTAACCAATTCTCCGTCCCTGCCCGGCTGTCCTCCGGTGGCGCGCAGCAGCGTTACCTC
>NZ_DALZXY010000158.1:0-3506 GCF_031988865.1 Arthrobacter sp. | reverse complement strand
GCCAGCGGATCCGGCGCCGGTCTCCGTGCCGGTGCGGCCGGAGTAACCGGCGCAGCAGCAGGCGCTGCCGCCGGCGCGGCTGGCAGTGGTGCCGGCACAGCAGCCAGCGGTGCAGGGGCGGCTCAAGGAACTCAGGGAACTCAGGGAACCGGGGCAGGGGCAGGGGCGGCAGGCGCCGCTGGTGCTCAGGCAGCCGCCGGCGCCCAGTCGCCGTCGGACGCTTCCCAGACGCCGGCGGAAGAATCCCAGGCTCCGGCAGGGCAGGATTCGCTGCCCGCGACCACGGTGAACCCTGCCGTGGCCTCCGGGACGCCGTCGTCGTCCGGCCACGGGCAGGACTCGATTTCCGCCACCCGTGAAGAAAACGAAAACGTGGTGGAGGCCTTCTGGTTCGCCGTTGGCACGCCGCGCCAGATTGTCGACGAGAGGACCGGACTGCCGCTGTTTATGTTCTACCCGGGAGACTGGGAACTGGGACTCGAAGACCGCGGCCACGAATTCCTGGTCCAGGACAAGCGCACTGGCCGCATCGGTGTGCTGCGGGACCTGACCAACATCGAGCGCGTGAGCGACGACAGCTCCGGTCACTAAAACCCTTATCGATGCCCGGCCGTCCCCTGCAGCACAGGGAACGGCCGGGCATCGCTGACTGCGAAGGACAAGAACTCATGGCAACCGGCAATGATGCCTCCCTGCTGGCCCTGAAGCGCCGGGCCCGGAAGATCAACCGGGTGCTCGGGGAACAGTACCCCTACGCCGTTGCCGAGCTGGACTTCACCAATGCGTTTGAGCTGCTGATCGCCACGGTCCTCTCGGCGCAGACCACTGACATCCGGGTCAACGCAGTCACACCGGTGCTCTTCGCCCGGTATCCGAACGCCCAGGCCCTCGCGGAAGCCGAAGAGACCGAACTGCAGGAGCTGATCCGGCCGACGGGGTTCTTCCGCGCCAAATCAGCGGCTATCAAGAAACTCGCGACCCAGATCGTCGATGACTACGACGGCGAGGTTCCGGACAAGCTTGAGGAACTGGTGAAGCTGGCCGGCGTCGGTCGGAAAACCGCGAACGTGGTGCTCGGCAACGCCTTCGGGATTCCCGGCATCACCGTGGACACCCACTTCCTGCGGCTGTCCAACCGGTTTGGCTGGACTACTTCGAAGGACCCGGTGAAGGTCGAACAGGACGTCGCCGCGCTCTTTGAATCCAAGGACTGGACGCCGCTGTCGAACCGCGTGGTTTTCCACGGCCGCCGGGTCTGCCACGCCAAAAAGCCGGCGTGCGGAGTGTGCGCTGTCGCCCAGTTGTGCCCATCCTTCGGGGAGGGTGAAACGGATCCGGAGAAGGCCCGGAAACTGCTCAAGTATGAGCTGGCACCCGGACGCGAGGAACTCCTGTCCCGGATGATGGCTTCGGAAACCCGCGCGCAGCTTCGAGCCGCCGGGTTCGGCCTCGAAGCATGAGTGCACAGGCACAGCTGGAGGCTTTTGGTGCCCTAGCCAGTGAGGGGCGCGCTGACTTCGGGCAGGATATGCGGTTCCTGACCCGGGCCGTCGATCCGGCCGCTGCCCGCACGGCGGCCGTCCTGATCCTGTTCGGTGTCCTGGACGAAGATCCTGCGGGATTCCACGCTGACGCGGTACCCGATGACCTTGATGTGCTGTTCGTGGAACGCGCTGCCACCCTGAACTCCCATCCCGGGCAGGTAGCTTTCCCGGGCGGCACCGTGGACGCGTCCGACGCCGATCCGGTCGCAGCGGCGCTGCGGGAAGCCAACGAGGAGACGGGCCTGGATCCTTCCGGCGTCCGGGTCCTGGGAACCCTGCCGCAGGTCGGCCTGCCGGTCAGTAACTTCCTGGTCACCCCGGTGCTGGGCTGGTGGGACAGGCCTACCCCGGTGGACGTGGTGGACGAAGCCGAATCGGCGTCGGTCTTCCGCGTGCCGGTGGCGGATCTGCTGAACCCGGAGAACCGCCGCACAACGGTGGTTGCCCGCGGCGGGCAGGTGCACCGCGGCCCGGCATTCCTGGTCAACGGTGTGGTGGTCTGGGGCTTCACCGCTCTGATTGTTGACGACCTGTTCACCCAGCTGGGCTGGACGCTGCCATGGGACGCCACCCGGGAAATGGTCCCGGACTTCTAGTTATTTTGCGTCGGCGTAGGAGTCGACGATGGTGGCCACAACGGGGAATTCCAGTGGGATCCGCCCGAACAGCAACTCCGTTGCCTCCGCGGCAGCAGCAGTGACCATTGCGGCAGCCTCGTCGGCGCGTTCGGCGGGGACATGGAGCATAACCTCGTCGTGCAGGAAGAACACCAGCTGCCCCGCCGGTGAGGTGCCCGACGCCGCCCGCAGCCGCCGTCGTATGCCGGCCAGCCAGCACGTTGCCCATTCTGCCGCCGTTCCCTGGACCACGAAGTTCCGGGTGAAGCGTCCGCGTGACCGGGCCAGATTGTCTGCCCGGCGCTGCTCCTCCGCGGACGTGGTCTGCTGGGAACGCAGCCAGGCTTCAGTTTCCGGGGGAGTGCTGCGTCCGAGATGGCTGGAGACGGTCTTGCCTGCCTCGCCCGCCCTGGCGGCCCGTTCAACGACGTCGATCGCCCGTGGATACGTCCGGGTCAGGATGGGCATCAGCCGCCCGGCCTCGCCGCTGGTCGCGCCGTACATGGCGCCGAGCATCGCGATCTTGGCCAGCGAGCGGTCTCCGTTGAAGCCCTGGTCCGCGATCCCCTGGTAGAGGTCCTTGCCACGGGCCGCGGCAGCCAACGCCGAATCCTGGCCCAGGGCGGCCAGCACCCGCGGTTCGAGCTGCGCGGCGTCGGCGACCAGGAGCTTGTGGCCGGGGTCGGGGCGGACGGCGTCGCGGACGTTCTTGGGGATTTGCAGCGCGCCCCCACCGCGGGAGGACCACCGTCCGGAGACCACGCCGCCCACCACATATTCGGTGCGGAACCGGCCGCCGTCCACCCAGTCATCCAGCCAGTTCCAGCCGTTGGCTGAAAGCAGCCGGGAGAGTTTTTTGTAGGTCAGCAGCGGAGCGATGGCGGGATGGTTCTGCTCCTGCAGCTCCCAGGTACGGGTGCTGCGGACTTCGATCCCGGCCCGGTGCAGGGCACGGAGCAGTTCCTGCGGCGAGTCGGGGTTGAACGTGGGATTGCCGAGTTTTTGCCGCAGGTCCAGGGCCAGGGCTTCGAGTTTCGCCGGCCGCTGCCCTTCCGGCGGGCGCGGCCCAAGCGCGTTTTCGAGCATGGCCTCATGCAGGTCGCGGCGCCAGGGGATGCCGGCATGCTCCATCTCCGCGGCGATCAGCCCGCCGGCGGATTCGGCGGCGAGCAGCAGGGCCAGCCGGCGGCGTTCCGGCGAACCGGCGACGGCGGCGAGCTGGTCGGCCAGCTCGGTGGTGAGGTCTTCGATGGTGCGGGTGCTCTGCCGCGCGCGGGGGTCGAGTGCGTCGGCGCCGTCGAGCCCTTCGAACAGCGAGCCCTGGTCCGGGGCGGGTGGCAGCGGC
>NZ_DALZXY010000157.1:0-3554 GCF_031988865.1 Arthrobacter sp. | reverse complement strand
AGGGGGTGGGGGAGAAGTTCCCGCCGCTGCCGGCCGAACTCCAGCCCCAGACCGCGGAAAGCAAGTAAGCCATGGTCTACACACTCGGCCTCGACGTCGCGGCCCTCGACGCCATCGACACCCACGTCCACATCGAGGTGGACGACCACGGACACAACGCGCTCCCGCAGGAACTCGTTGACGCCGCCTCCAAGCACTTCAAGACCGACGGACCGCGCCCCGGGCTGGACGAAATTGCCGCGTACTACCGCGAACGGAAGACCGCCGCCGTCGTCTTCACCGTGGATGCGTCCAAGGCACTGGGCCATCCGCCGAACTCCAGCGAGGAAATCGCCGAGGGTGCGGCCCGCAACAACGACGTGCTGATTCCCTTCGGTTCCGTGGACCCCACCTCCGGCACCGAGGCGCTGGCCCGGGCCAAGGTCCTCGCCGGTGACTACGGCGTGCGCGGCTTCAAGTTCCACCCCACGGTGCAGAACTTCGACCCCAGCGACCGCGCGTTCTATCCGCTCTGGGCCCTGCTCCAGGACTTGGGCGTTCCGGCCCTGTTCCATACCGGCCAAACCGGCATCGGCTCCGGCCTGCCCGGCGGCTTCGGCCTGAAACTGGGGCTCTCCAACCCGATCCTGCTCGACGCCGTCGCCGCAGACTTCCCCGAGCTGCAGATCATCATGGCCCACCCCTCGGTGCCCTGGCAGGACGAGGCCATTGCCGTGGCCACGCACAAGTCCAACGTCTGGATCGACCTCTCCGGCTGGTCGCCGAAGTACTTCCCGGCCAACCTGGTGCGCCACGCCAACTCCTTGCTGCAGGACAAGGTGCTCTTCGGCTCCGACTACCCGCTGATCACGCCGGACCGGTGGCGCCGGGACTTCGATGCCCTGGAGATCAAAGAGGCGGTCCGCCCCAAGATCCTCAAGGAAAACGCCGTCCGGCTGCTGGGACTGGGCTAATGAGCACCGAGGAGGCCAGGGCGTTCTACCCGTCCGACCGCTACGGCTACTCCGAACTCCTGAGCAGCGCCGAGCTCGGGGCACTGGGCAAGCTGCGGACCGTGCTGGACAAACAGGTCAGCCCGCTGCTGGGAGAGTACTGGGAAGCCGGGGAGTTTCCCTACCAGATCCGGCAGCCGCTGGTGGACCTGAACCTCATGGCACCCGTGGGCGCCACCAACAGCCAAGGACGCACCTCCGGGCTGTACACCGGCTTCCGGAACTTTGAACTCGCCCGCACCGATGCCTCGGTCGCCACGTTCTACAACGCCCAGTCCGGCCTGTTCCGCACCACCGTCCTGGAAGGCGGCAGCCCGGAGCAGGCAGCGGACCTGGATCCCAAGATCCGCTCCTTCGAGTACACCGGTGTCTTCGCGCTCACCGAACCGGACCACGGCTCGGATATTGCCGGCGGCCTGGAAACCTCCGCCCGGCGCGACGGCGGCGACTGGATTATCGACGGCGCCAAGCGCTGGATCGGCGGGGCGTTCACCGCCGATGCGCTGGCGGTCTTCGCCCGCGATACCGCCGACGGCCAGGTCAAAGCCTTCCTGGTCCCGCGCGAAACCCCCGGCGTCTCGATGAGCAAAATCCTGCGCAAAACCTCCCTGCGGATGATGCAGAACGCCGACATTGAACTGCGCGGCGTCCGGGTGCCCGATTCCGCCCGGCTGACCAACATCAACTCGTTCAAGGACGTGGCCGCGCTGATGCGCCGGCTGCGCTCCGACGTCGCCTGGATCGCCGCCGGACTGCAGGCCGGCGCGTACGAGGCCGCCCTGCGCTACACCCTGGAACGCCAGCAGTTCGGCCGTCCGCTGGCCTCCTTCCAGCTCACCCAGCAGAAGCTGGCGACCATGGCGGCCAACGTCACCGCCTCCCTGGGCATGGTGGTCCGGCTGACCCAGCGCCAGGAAGAGGGCATCTTCCGGGATGAGGACTCCGCCATGGCGAAGATGTTCACCTGCACCGCCATGCGGGAAACCGTTGCCTTGGCCCGCGAAGTGGTGGGTGGCAACGGCATCACCCTGGACACCGACGTCGCGCGTTTCCATGCGGACGCCGAAGCGGTCTACTCCTACGAGGGCACACATGACATCAACGCCCTGATCCTGGGCCGCGCCCTGACCGGGACGGGCGCCTTCCGCTGATAGGGTCGGCGCCCATGGAGAAGAACCTCGCGGATTTCCTGGCCAGCTTCAGCGCTGCCGTCGACCTGGCACAGCAGCAGCGCTTCCAGTCCTCGGACCGGGAACGGCTGCGGGATGCCATCAGCCGCCATCTGGGCTGCCCGGCACAGGACGTACCGATCGTTACCGAGACAATCCCGTTCCACCGGTTCGCGGACCTGGATATCGCCCTGGAACGGCTGGCCGCCGCCGATCCGGACAACTCGCTGATCGGGATGGGCGGCGGCCAGCAGCGCCGTCACCTGACCCTCTCCGATGTGGTGCAGGAGGACGGCTACAGCAACGTTCCGGTTGGCCAGCCCGACTTCGCCAACGTCGCCATCGGCCCCGATTCCAGCCGCGAAGCCCTCGCCCTGGGCGTCCGGCTCTTCCGCCACGGCGGGGTTCCCGTTGCCGTGATGCAGCGCAGCGGGGATCCCCAGACCGGCAGCCCGGACGCGAGCATCGCCGTGATGGCAGCACAGCGTCCCGCGGCGGCGGCTGTGCTGGCAGCCATCCAGGAAGACCTGCGGGCCAACAGTGTCCTGCGCGGACAGGTGGTGTCGCTGGGTTTTGACCCCTATGGCCAAAACGGCGCCGGCGTCACGTTCCTGCCCCGGCCCCGGCTTCCCCGCAGTGAAGTGATCCTGCCGGACGGCGTGCTGGAGCGGGTCCGCAGCCATGTCCTGGGCATCGCCGGGCACCGTGGCAGGTTGAAGGCGGCCGGCCAGCACCTCAAGCGCGGCGTGCTGCTGTACGGGCCGCCCGGCACCGGGAAAACGCACACCGTGCGGCACCTGTTGAGCGAGAGCCCGGGAACGACGGCGGTGCTCCTCTCCGGCGGATCCCTCGGCGCGGTCTCCCACGCGGCGAAACTCGCGCGGGCCATGGCGCCGTCGCTGGTGGTCCTGGAAGACATTGACCTGATTGCAGAAGACCGGAGCATGGGCCACGGACCGCAGCCGCTGCTCTTTGAAGTCCTCGATGCCCTGGACGGCCTCGACGCCGACTCCGATGTGGCTTTTGTGATGACCACCAACCGGGTGGACGTGCTGGAACGCGCCCTCGCCCAGCGGCCCGGACGCGTGGACCTGGCCGTCGAAATTCCGCTGCCGGATGCTGCGGACCGCGCCCGGCTGCTGGACCTGTACGCGCCGCCCGGAACATTCTCTCCCGCCGCGTTGGCACAGGTGGCCGAACAGGCCGAGGGGGCGACGGCGTCGTTCGCCCGGGAACTGGTGCGCCGGGCCGTCCTCGCGGCGGCGGAAGCGGGGGTGGAGTGCTCCGACGCGCAGCTGTTCGGCGCGGCGGAAAGCCTCTCCGGACAGCGCGAAGCCCTGACCCGTTCCCTGCTCGGGGCAGCACCGGACGGCAGCGTGCCTGCAGGGTCCGA
>NZ_DALZXY010000156.1:0-3704 GCF_031988865.1 Arthrobacter sp. | reverse complement strand
CGGCGCTGCGCTCAGCACGCTCCCGCCGCCGCGCCGGCCGCATAGTGCTCTCCCGCGAGGAGGAGCTCCGCGGACAGCTGCGCAGCCAGGTCCTGGCTGAAGCCGGGCAGCTGAGAAGGGATCCGCGGTATCCCCGCCTGCTGGACGCACTGCGGAACCAGGCCCGGACGCTGCTCGGCCCCGATGCGCGCCTTGAAGAGGCACCTTCCGGCGGGATCACCGGCGTCCTCGGTTCGCGCAGCGTGGACCTTTCCCTCCCGGCGCTCGCCGAGTCCGCCCTGGATCGCCATGCCAAGGAGGTGCGGGACCTATGGCAGGAGTGAGCAGCGCCAATGCCCCCGGCCCGGAAGGTGCTGGCCCGGCACAGACTGGCCCGGCACAGACCGGTGTGGAACAAACCAGCTCGGCACAGACCGGCTCCGCAGCCCGGATCCGGCGGGTGAACGGGCCGCTGGTGGAGGTCAGCGGGCTGGACGACGTCGCCATGCTCGAACTCGTCGCGCTGGGCCCGGAACGCATCGCCGCAGAAACCATCGCGATCAACGGTACCGACGCCACCCTGCAGGCCTACGAGTACACCGGCGGGCTCAAGTCCGGCGACGAAGCCGCGGGCACCGGGCACCAGCTCTCCGCCCTGCTCGGACCCGGTCTGCTCGGCCAGGTGTTCGACGGGCTGCTCCGCCCGCTCTCCTCGGCGCCGATGTGGCTGACCGCTGACCGGGAGGACGCGGCAGAGGACCGCCAGGTCCTGGACCGGCAATGGAAGTTCGAGCCGCAGGCCGCCGTCGGGGACACCGTTTCACCGGGCGATGTGCTGGGCACCGTTCCTGAAGCCGGGAGCATCCAGTTCCGGGTCACGGTTCCGCCGGGCGTCTCGGGTGTCCTCAGCGCGGTGGCCACCGGGCCGCTCCGTGCGCTGGAGACGGCCGCCGTGGTCGGCGGCACCCAGGTTACCCTGGCCCAGCGCTGGCCCGTGCACCGGCCGCGGCCCGTCGCTGCGCGGCTCTCCGACGCCGTGCCGATGCACACCGGCCAGCGGGTGCTTGACCTGATGTACCCGCTGCCCCGCGGCGCCGCGGCCGCCGTTCCGGGCGGGTTCGGCACCGGAAAGACGCTGCTGCTGCAGCAGATCGCCAAATGGTCCGACGCCGACGTGATCATCTACGTGGGCTGCGGCGAGCGCGGCAACGAGATGGCCGATGTGCTGGACGGTCTGAGCCGGCTGGAAGATCCGCGGACGGGCGGAGCCCTGCTGGACCGGACCGTCATCATCGCCAATACGTCGAATATGCCGATGATGGCCCGCGAGGCGAGCATCAACACCGGCGTCACCGTGGCCGAGTTCTTCCGGGACATGGGCTACCACGCCGTCGTGATCGCCGATTCCACCTCCCGCTGGGCGGAGGCGCTGCGCGAGTTCGCCAACCGCAACGGCGACCTGCCGGCGGAGGAGGGATATCCGGCGTCGCTGGCCTCGGAGCTGGCCGCCTTCTACGAGCGCGCTTCCCTGGCCACCACGCTGGGAGGCGCGACGGCGTCGGTCACCGTGATCGGCGCGGTCTCCCCACCGGGCGGTGACATGAGCGAGCCCGTCACAACCGGGACCCAGCGCTTTGTCCGCTCGCTGTGGCAGCTGGACCGGGACCTGGCCTATTCCCGGCATTACCCGGCGGTTAGCTGGCGGGGATCCTTCTCCCGCGACGCCGAGGCCCTGGGCCGCTGGCATGCCGCGAACGGCGACCCGCAGTGGGCGGAGCGGCGGGCCCGCGCCAACCTGGTGCTCGCCGAATCGGACCGGCTGGCCGCGCTCGCGGAGATCATCGGCTCCGGCTCCCTCCCAGGCCATGAACAGATGATCCTGCTGGGCGGGCGGCTGCTGCGCGACGGCGTCCTGCTCCAGAACGCGCTCAGCGCGAATGACGGCTACTCTTCTGCCGCGAAGGGCTCGGCCCTGCTGGAGGCGGTCCTGGACACCATCCAAACCTGCCAGGACCTGGTCGCCGCCGGCGTCCCGGCGTCGAGCGTGGACTCCTACGACTTCTCCCCGCTGCTGCGGCTGCGGGAGGCGGCCGGGCCGTCCGACGCGGAAGGCGTGGCCGAACGCGCCGCCGCTTTCCTCACCGGGCTGAAGGAGCTGCGATGAATTCCGATCCACGGCATCTGGTCTCCCACAGCGACATCCGCGAACTCCGCGGACCGTTGATGGTCCTGGGCGACACCGCCGGCGTGGGCTGGGACGAGTTCGCCACCGTGGAGGTCCGCGGTGGCAGCGAGCGCCACGGGCTGGTCCTGGAGGTCGACGGCGACGAAACCGTGCTGCAGGTCCTGGAAGGCACCGAGGGCATGCGGCTGGGCGGAATTTCGGTGCGCTTCCAGGGCCGGCCGCTGCACATCCCGGTGGGCCCGCAATGGCTGGGCCGGGTCTGTAACGGGCGCGGTGAGCCGCTCGACGGCGGCCCGCCGGTGACCTCGGAAACTGTGGAGCCGGTCAGCGGCTGGCCGCTGAACCCCGTCTACCGGGTACCTCCGCAGGAAGCCGTGATCACCGGCGTCTCCGCCATTGACGCCCTGACCACCCTGGTCCGCGGCCAGAAGCTGCCGATCTTCTCCGTTCCCGGGCTGCCGCACCTGACCCTGGCCACCCAGATCGCCGCCCAATCCACCACCCAGGGCCGGAACTTCCGGGTGGTCTTCGCAGCCATGGGGATGACGCACGCGGACATCGCCTTCATCCGCGACCGGCTGGAGGAACGCTCCGCGGCGGGGGAATTGGTGCTGCTGCTTAACGCCGCTGACGACCCGGTGATCGAACGCATCCTGACCCCGCGGATCGCATTGAGCATCGCGGAGAACCTGGCCTATGAGGAAGGCAGCGACGTCCTGGTGGTGATGAGCGATATGACCAGTTACGCCGAGGCGGTGCGGGAAGTCTCCGCCGCGCGGAAGGAGATTCCGGCCCGCCGGGGCTATCCCGGCTACCTCTACAGCGATCTGGCCACCTTGTACGAACGCTGCGGCCGGGTCCAGGGCCGGGACGGATCGGTGACCGTGGTGCCCGTGCTGACCATGCCCTCCGGAGACATGACGCATCCCGTGCCGGACCTGACCGGCTACATCACTGAAGGGCAGGTCGTGCTTGCTCCGGACGTCGACGCGCGGGGAATCTACCCTCCCGTGGATGTGCTTTCCTCCCTTTCCCGGCTGATGCGCTCCGGCGCCGGGAAGGGACGCACCCGCGAAGACCACCTCGATGTCGCGGCGCAGGTCCTGGCGGCCATGGCGCGGGCACGGCAGGCCGCGGAACTCGCCGAGCTGGTGGGCCAGGCGGCCCTGGGCGAAGCGGACCGGGCCTACATTGAGTTCCGTTCCGTGGTGGAGGGCAAGCTGCTGAACCAGGGCCGGGAGGAATACCGCTCGCTGGAGGACACCCTGGCTCTGGCCTGGAAAGCCCTTGCCGTCCTGCCGCGGCGGGAACTGAGCATGCTCTCCCCCGAGTTCCTGGACCGTTACCTGCCCGGACCGGCCGGCGGAGAACAGTTGTGAGGGGGCTGCCGTGACCGGCACCGGCAGGGCCGCGCGGGCCGAGGTCGAACGGCGGCTGGAGACCGCCCGGCGCGGCGCCGAGCTCCTGGACCGGAAACAGAAGATCCTGCGGATCGCCATCGGGAAGCGGGCAGCCCGGACCCAGGAGAGCCGGCACCGCT
>NZ_DALZXY010000155.1:0-3751 GCF_031988865.1 Arthrobacter sp. | reverse complement strand
CGGGACCGCCCGCCGGGGCCATCAGGCACTGCGCGCCCACCTGCACGGCCAGCCGCCCGGCGACCTCGGACATCGGTGCCAGCAGCGGCAGTGCTCGGCCCTCCTGCACGGTTTCGTAGGCGATGGCGGTGACTCCGGAATCCAGCAGCGCCCGCGTGAGTTCCGGGGCAGCGGCGAGGTGGAGGTAGGTGAAGAGGATGAGTCCGGGGCGGAAGAAGCCAAACTCTGCGGGAACCGGTTCCTTGACCTTGAGGATCAGCTCCGAGCGGTCCCAGACAGCTTCGGCGGAGTGCACAATTTCCGCCCCCGCGGCGGCATATTCCGTGTCAGTTATATTCGAGCCCTGGCCCGCGCCGGCCTCTACCAGGACGGTGTGGCCGCGGGAGGCAAGTTCATGGACACCGGATGCCGTGATGGCCACCCGAAACTCGTTGTTCTTGATCTCCTTGGGAATTCCGATAATCACGTTTTACTCCGGTCTTTGGGAACTTGGGATACGACATGCTGAACAGCAGTTGTGCGGAGATCACCCGTTAGCTGGCCTCCTAGGTATCAGTCCCCCCTGGAGCGCCGGCCGTACCCGGTTCCGCAGCCTTCGCCGCGCTGGCGGCACGCTGCGCCGCAAGCCAGGTTTCGACGTCGGACATCCGGATCCGGCGGTGCGTACCGCGGTATTCCACCGGGATCACACCGGCGTCGGTCAGGTTCCGCAGGTACGTATGCGAGATTCCGGCGGCGGCCGCGGCCTGCGACGTCGTCAGGAGCGGGTTGTGCCCCGGCGCAGGCGGAGCCTCCGCGGCCGCGGTTGAGGAGATGCTTACGGACGTTCCGGACCCCAGCCTGCCGAGCAGGTCGAGTACGGCATCCCGGGCTGCCGGCGGGAGGCGAAGCGCTGTTCCATCCACGAAAACAGTGACATCGCCGGCGGAAAGGGCCCGGGCGAGCGTTTTGGCGTCCTTGGCAGGAAGCGCCGGGATGGTTGTGGTCCTTAAGCTCATGCCAGCCATCTTGCCAAACGAAACGGACAGGAAGCAGAAACCGGGTTCCGGAACTGCGCCGCGTCGGACCCGGCAGGGGTGGATGCCCCGCTTGGAACGGGCTGGACCGGGCTGGAACGGGCTGGACCGGGCTGGAACGGGCTGGACCGGGCTGGAACGGGCCGGAACGGGCACCAGCGTACGCCCGGCCGGCGGCCGGGCTGAGGCGCCTGGCTGCAAAGCCAGGGATGACCTGGCGGACGGACGCGCCGTCCGCCAGGTCACCGCTATTGAATAAGCCCCTAGTCCACCAGCTCGTAGGCGGGGAGGGTGAGGAAGTCCGGGTAATCCGAGGCGAGGCTGATCCGGGCGATCAGATCGCTGGCTGGGGCATAAAAGCGGTTGAACTTCTCCTCATCCACTTCGCTGCGCAGGCGCTCGGTCTCCTCAGCGAGGATCCGCTTGACCAGGTCCGCGCTCACGGCCTCGCCCGAATCTTCCAGCACCACGCCGTTGCGGACCTGCTGCCAGACCTGGGAACGGGAGATTTCCGCCGTCGCGGCGTCCTCCATCAGGTTATGGATGGCGACGGCACCGTTGCCCGAAAGCCACACGGCCGTGTAGGCGACGGCGACGTAGAGATTGGAGCGCAGTCCCGCTTCGGTGACGGACCCTCCTGCCGTGGTGACATTCAGCAGGTCCTTCGCGGTGACTGCAACGTCCTCCCGGAGCCTGTCCACCTGGTTCGGCTTCTCGCCCAGGATGGAGTCGAACACTTCGCGGCAGGTCACCACCATGTCCGGGTGGGCGACCCAGGAGCCATCGAAGCCGTCGTTGGCTTCGCGGGTCTTGTCCGCGGTGACCTTCTCGAACGCCTTGGCGGTGATCTCGGGTTCGCGGCGGTTCGGGATGAAGGCGGCCATGCCGCCCATCGCGAAGGCCCCGCGCCGGTGACAGGTCTTGACCAGCAGGTCAGTGTAGGCGCGCATGAACGGCGCGGTCATGGCGACGTCGGCGCGGTCCGGCAGCAGGAAGTCCTTTCCGGAGTCGCGGAACATCTTGATAATGCTGAAAAGGTAGTCCCAGCGGCCGGCGTTGAGGCCCGAGGCGTGGTCCCGGAGCTCGTAGAGGATTTCCTCCATTTCGAAGGCCGCCGGAATGGTCTCGATCAGGACGGTCGCCCGCACCGAACCCTGCGGGACGCCCACGTAGTCCTGCGCGAAGACGAAGACATCGTTCCAGAGCCGGGCTTCCAGATGGCTTTCCATCTTGGGCAGGTAGTAGTACGGGCCCTGGCCATTTTCCAGGAGCTGCTTGGCGTTGTGGAAGAAGTGCAGGCCGAAGTCGACGAGTGCCCCAACGGCACGTTCGCCATCGATGAGCACGTGCTTTTCCGGCAGGTGCCAGCCGCGCGGGCGCATCACCACGACGGCGAGGGGTGCGTCGGTGCGCAGCGCGTATTCCTTGCCCTCGGGGGAGGTGAAGGAAAGTTCCCCGCGGGCAGCGCGGTAGAGGTTGTACTCAGCGTCCACCACGTTGTGCCAAGTGGGGGTGGACGCATCCTCCAAGTCGGCCAGCCAGACCTTGGCTCCGGAATTCAGGGCATTGATGGCCATCTTGGCCGGGGACGCGGGGCCGGTCATTTCCACTCGGCGGTCCTGGAGTGCCGGCGGCGCCGCTGCGACCTTCCAGTCGCCTTCCCGTACGGACGCGGTTTCGGGGAGGAAATCGAGGCTCTGCCCGCTGGCAACGGCTTCGCGGCGGGCGGTGCGGGCGGCGAGGAGGTCGTTGCGTGTGGAGGCGAAGCGCTGGTGGAGTTCCTCGATGAACGCCAGTGCTTCGGGGGTCAGGATGGTCTCGGCACCCTCTGCCGGATTGAGGTCGGTTACTTCAATGGCCATGGAGTTGCTCCCTCTTGCAGTTTGCTTCGTCGAGCTATCTGTCGGTTAACGTACCCAAGAAAATCAATCGAAAATGAAAAAGTTCTTCCGTATCGTGATAATACGATCACCGGCAAGGGGATAGCAAGGGTATTCCGGCGGCTGTCGGGAAGGAAACTGCATCTACCATTTGCGGCCGAAGACCTTGGGCATGACTCCGGCGCCCCCGCGGGGATGCTCTCTTCCGAACGTAGGAGATCACGGAGCCTTCCGGTAAGGGCGGGGCGTTACGCCAGGTCGAGTCACCAGAGGTGCGCACCGGTCCGGCAGGGCCGGCGATGGTCCACGACCGGGGCATACGGACGTTGCCCGGCGCTGGAGCTGGTTGCGGGGTGTTGAGTGTGCAGCTGGGGCGGGGTGATGGGGGTCGGCGGATGTTGGGTGTGCAGGTCTGGTGGGTGTTTCCCGTGCGGAGTCACCAGAGCTGCGCACGCGTCGAGGACGAGTCACCAGAGGTGCACACGCCGTCGGGCAGGGCCGGCGATGGTCCACGACCGGGGCATACGGAGGTTGCCCGGCCCTGGAGCTGCGCCGGCCGAACATTGGGGCGGAACTGCGCCGGTCGAACATTGGGGCGGAGCTGCGCCGGTCGAACATTGGGGCGGAACTGCGTGGTCCGAACACTGGACCGGACAAAGACCCTCCGTTTTGGGAGAAATCGACCGTTTTGGGATTTCCCTGCCGCCGCGCGCCGGAGGAAAATCCCAAAAACGGCAGGGAAATCCCAAAGCGGAGGGAAATCACGTCCCAAAACGGCTGGCAAATCCCAAACCGGAGGGAACCGGCGCTACGACCGTATGGGCGGGCTTAGCCCGCAGAGGGGGCACCGCTGCG
>NZ_DALZXY010000154.1:225-3797 GCF_031988865.1 Arthrobacter sp. | reverse complement strand
CTGGCGGAAAGTTACCGAAATGTGAGTTGAATTTCACAAATTTTGTTCACAAGTTCATGACTCTGTGCCAGACTAATGAATATGTAACGTCCGCTGCCTGTGGGGGGTCAGCGTGAAGTTACTACCGAAGCCAGCGGCCCAAGGGCCGCTGGCTTCGTTGTTTTTGAGCGCACTGGACCGGCTCCCGGAGGGAGGCCCGCTGCCTACTCGGCGTCCAGATCCGTCTCCAGGAGCTTGGCCAGTTCGTCCAGGGCAGCATCGGCCCCTTCGCCTTCAGCCCGCAGGACGACGACGTCACCGTGGGAGGCTCCGAGGCTCATCAGCGAGAGCATGCTCGACGCGTCCATGGCGTCTTCTGCCGGGTCGCCCTTCATGGCGATTGTCACTTCCACCGGCTGCGCCGCGGCTGCCTCCGCGAACAGGGAAGCGGGACGGGCATGCAGCCCGACGCGGCTGGCAATAGTTGCAGAACGTTCGGGCATTGGAAGTTCCTTCCGGTTGAACTTAGGTGCTGGACCAGGGCGGATGCCGGACGACGGCTACAGCCCAAGTTGTTCGAGGATGGGGAGTTTACTCCTGACCTTCGTCCTGGCTTCGGACGCAGTTTGTGAGGCGAGGGCCACGGCGGCCAGCTCCTGTGCCCGGGCCAAGGTGACCGACGCCAGTACTACCCCGACCGTGGACAGCGCCCGCGGCGTCATGGAAAGGGTGTCCACACCCAGCCCCGTCAGGACGACGGCGAGTGCCGGATCGGCGGCAGCCTCCCCGCAAACTCCCACGCTGCGGGGCAGGTTATCCGCCGCACCCGCTTCTGCGGCGCCGTCGACGGTCATGCCGATGAGCTGGAGGACGGCGGGCTGCCAGGGGTCGTTGAGCGTGGCCAGTGTGCCGAGCTGCCGGTCGGCTGCCATGGCGTACTGCGTGAGGTCGTTGGTGCCCAGGGACGCGAACCTGACCTTGGACAGCACCGCCTGGGACTTGATCGCTGCGGCCGGAACCTCGATCATCACGCCTGCGGTAGCCAGCCCGGCAGCCGCGCACATTACGGCGAAGTCGCTGGCCTCGTCAGCGGTGGCGATCATTGGCGCCATGACCCACACATCGGCTTCGTGCGCCCCGGCGGCAGCCGCAATGGCCTCCAGCTGCCGGGTGAGAACGCCCGGCGAGGAACGGTCGGTGCGGAATCCACGCACTCCGAGGGCAGGGTTGGGTTCGGTGGCATCGGTGAGGAAAGGCAGGGGTTTGTCCGCACCGGCGTCAAGCGTCCGGATCACCACTTTCCGGCCCGGGAAGGCTGCGAACACGTCCCCATAGGCTGCCACCTGCTCCTCCACCGTGGGCTCCTTGTCACGCCCAAGGAAACAGAACTCGGTCCGCAGCAGCCCGACGCCCTCGGCGCCGGCTGACGCCGCCGCGGCAGCATCCCGGCCGGAGCCGACGTTGGCCAGCAGCGGCACCCGGTGCCCGTCCGACGTCGTGCCGGTTCCGTTGAAAGCGGGGAGAGACGTGCGTGACGCGTACTTCTGCGCAGCCTCCCGTTCAGCGATACCGGGGTTCACCACGACGCTGCCGCTCGCGCCGTCAAGGTAGATTTCCGCGCCATCGCCAATCGAATCGGCACTCGCCGCTCCAACGACCGCGGGCAGGCCCAGCGAGCGGGCCAGGATAGCGGTGTGGGACTGAGGGCCTCCGCCGCTGGTTACCAGGCCGATGACGAGGGCCGGATCCAGGGTCGCGGTGTCCGCCGGTGCCAGTTCCTCGGCCGTGAGGATGAACGGCACGTCCGACGCCGGAATTCCCGGGGCGGGCAGGCCGTCCAGCTGCGCAACAATGCGTCCCCGGACGTCCAGCACGTCCTGGGTCCGCTCAGCCATATACCCGCCCAGGCTCTGGAGCATAGCTGCTACCTCGAGCCCGGCTTCCCAGACGGCGCGGTCAGCGGACATGCCCTTGTTGATGTGCTTCCCGGCAGCTTTCAGCAGCATCGGATCGGTTGCCATCATTGCGGTGGCATCAAGAATGGCCTTGGCGTCCCCGGAGGCTGTGGCCGAGCGCCGCTTGAGGTCTTCCCGCACGCTCTCTGCAGCGTCCTTGAGGCGCGCATTCTCCTCGTCGACGGAACTGTCGGGGCCGAATTTAGAGTCGGCGTCCGGTTCCGGGACGGGCGGGGGCATCCGCCGCGACGGGCCGAGGACCCGGCCCGGGCTGACACCGATTCCCTTGATGGTGCGCATCTCTGTACCTCTCTGTGAATCGTCCGGGTCCCTACGCAATGACAGGCTCCTCCGTGGTCTTGGGGGCGGTGAGGCGTTTCAGCCCCACCAATACAAGTGCGGTGACGACCATCCCGGCGAGGATGGCCACGATGAACATCAGGACGTTGCCGATGGCGAAGAACACGAAGATGCCGCCGTGCGGTGCCTGCGAGGTGACGCCGAAAGCCATGCAGATGGCACCCGCGACGGCGCCGCCCAGCATAGTCGAAGGGATAACCCGCAGTGGATCCGAGGCGGCGAAGGGAATGGCGCCTTCGGAAATAAACGCCGCGCCCAGTAGCCAGGCAGCCTTGCCGTTCTCCCGCAGGGCCATAGTGAACTGGCTCTTGTCCAGGACCGTTGCGAGGGCCATGCCCAGCGGCGGCACCATTCCGGCGGCCATGACCGCGGCCATGATCTCCCAGGGAGCCTGGTTCTCTACTGAGGCTTCGCCCAGCCCGGCGACGGCGAACGCGTAGGCAACCTTGTTGATCGGCCCGCCGAGGTCCGCGCCCATCATGAGCCCGAGGATCACGCCCAGGCCGATGGCCGCCACACCGGTGAGCCCGGACAGCCAGTTATTCAGCCCCAGGGTCAGGGCGGCGATGGGTCCGCCCAGGACCAGCAGGAGTAGCCCGGAAGCTACCAGCGAGGCCAGCATCGGGATAATGACCACGGGCATTAGGCCGCGCAGCCAGCTTGGTACCTTCCAGTGGCCAATCCACATGGCCACGTAGCCCGCGAGCAGGCCGCCCGCGATGCCGCCAAGGAAGCCCGCGTCCATAAAAAGGGCGACGGCGCCGGCGGTGAAGCCGGGTGCGATGCCGGGCCGGTCCGCGAGGGCGTAGGCGATGTAGCCGGCCAGTGCAGGAACCAGGAAGTTCAGTGAGATGGTGCCGATCTTCCAGAAAACCGCTCCAAGGTAGGCCAGCAGCCCTTCGGGCGGGAGGTTGAAGAGACCGGAGCCGGCCAAGATGTTGTCGCCGTTGGCCACCCCGGCATCGTCTGAAAGTGCCAGTTCCCAGCCGCCGAGCAGGAAGCCAAGCGCGATCAGCAGGCCGCCGCCTGCGACGAAGGGAATCATGTAGCTGACGCCGGTGAGCAGGGCCCGCTTGAGCTGCCCGCCGAAGCTCTCTCCTCCGGAAGAAGGCCCGCGCTCCTCGCCGCCGCCGCCACCACCGGCGACCTTGCGCGAGTTCGGGTCCTTCGCTGCCGCGAGGGCCTCGTCGATCATGACGCCGGGCTCGTCGATTCCCCGCTTGACCGGGCCGCTGACCACCGGCTTGCCGGCGAACCTGCCCTTGTCACCGACATCGA
>NZ_DALZXY010000154.1:0-215 GCF_031988865.1 Arthrobacter sp. | reverse complement strand
CCACCGCGAAAATCACGGCGTCCGCTGCCCGGATGATCTCCGGGTCCAGTGGTGTGGCACCTGCCGAGCCCTGGGTTTCCACCTGGAGGTCGATTCCCCGTTCGGACGCCGCTGCGGCCAGGGAATCCGCAGCCATGTACGTGTGGGCGATTCCGGTGGGGCACGCCGTCACGGCCACGAGCCGGTGCGGCCCGGCCTCGCCGG
The DNA here is from genome assembly GCF_031988865.1 of Arthrobacter sp. NCBI lineage: Bacteria > Bacillati > Actinomycetota > Actinomycetes > Micrococcales > Micrococcaceae > Arthrobacter > Arthrobacter sp. The sequence continues at coordinate 11 of NZ_DALZXY010000154.1, read as the reverse complement.
TCTGGGCGCCG
>NZ_DALZXY010000153.1:0-3960 GCF_031988865.1 Arthrobacter sp. | reverse complement strand
GCCGGTGGCCAGCGGATTCCGGCCTGCCCGAATATCCACCATGAGGGTACGGGCGGCCTTGTCATGCCATCCCTGCCGCCGATGCGGGTGGTCCCACAGGTTGGAGACGGTCAGGATCCAGGGACCCACGACCGTCACCGCCGAAACGGTCAGCAGCAGGTTGCGCACCAGGACTGCCGGAAATCCGGGTGCCAGGCCGTCCTCCCCCACGGTCCGCAGGCCAAGCAGCCGGTTGCCCGGGGTCTGACCGCTGCCGGCCTCCCAAAGCCAGAGCCACAGAAGGTACGCAGCCGCCGCAACCGCACAGAGAATCACGGGCAACTGGTCCGGAACAGACAGGACCACCAGGGCCAGCACCAGAAGGGGAACACTGTCCACGGCGCGGGCAGCAAGCCGCTGACCGGCCGTAGCGTTCACAAGATTCGGGTTTGTTGCCATTACCTTCTTCGTTCCTAGCTTTCTTAGTTGCCGCCGGCCTGCAGGGGGACGTCCCGTATTAGTCCGGTTCACCGCTTAGCTGTTCCAGCAGGTCCAGGTCCGCGGCCGTCACCAGCTGCGACGTCACCGCGTGCTCCACCAGGCGTGCCCGGCGGTTCACAGCCAGTTTTCCAGGCCCGCCGCGCAGCCCGGCCACTCCCACGCGGTCCAGCTTCTCGCACACGTTGTCCAGCTTGCGGTTGAACCGGGTCTGCGACCAGCCCAGCCGGGCCGCGGCATCGGCCGATGTTGGCAGCGCACTGTAACCGGTCCCGTCACGGCGCAGCAGCGGTTCCGCCAGCGCCACGATGACCGCCCGCTGCGACTCGGTGAAGATTACCGGACCGATGGTCGTTTCGCCCGCTCCGGAACCGTTCAGCGGGTCCTGGCGGAAGGCCGGGGTCTTCAGATGGACGTCGAACTCATAGGTGGTGGGCCCCGCCGTGAAAATCACCTTGGTCTGCTCGAAGACCAGTGGGATCCGGGCTCCGGGAGCGACCCATGCCTGCATACCTCCGGTGGAGTCGGAGATGGTCGCGGATATGCGGCTGCCGATGTTCGTCAGCCACCACATGGAATGTTCCTGGGAAATCGTCAGGAACTGCCGGTGCAGATAGGGATTGTCGTCAATCGCCAGGTCCCCTTCACGCCCGATCCGGAACACCGTTCCGTCGTCGGGTTCATGCCATTCCCCGCTAAAGTCGATCGCCAGATCCCCCAAGATCCATCTCCTCAATAGTCGGTCTGCACTCCGGTTCCGTTGCCACTGCGAGCTGGGTGGGAACCCGGGTGCCATGTCAAGAGCAGCACGGCCATGGCGCTCCTCATCAGGCTTATTATGTCCCATCCGCGCTGCCCGCGGCTGGTCCGGGTGATCGCCTAGCCGGTGCAGATCGCAGCCGGCTCTGAGGCACGTCCGTTGGCCCGGGCAACTTGGACCTCAATGCAGGTTTGTCCGCCGGCAGCCGGAAGGACGGCTTGTTCCTCCGACGTCCGCACCAGCTCGCCCTTGCTGGTGGCAGTGACGCTGCGCCACAGGTAGATGTCCCCTTCCTGCGGCTCCGGGTTGGCCCAGGTGAAGACAGCTTCCCCGGCCGTCTGGGATCCGCTCAGGTCTGTGGGTGGTGCCACGGAACCTTCGAGCCCGCCCAGGGCGTTCGACGGCGGCTGGGTGGGCTCCGGTGCGGCCTGCCGCGGACTGCCGTCGCGGGGAAGAAACACTGCCAGCAGCACAATGGCCAGCACGGCCGCTGCGGCCAGGCCTGCCAGCACGCGGCTGCGTCCGCGGCGCGGCGCGGCCAATCCCGGCATCCCCTGGTTTATGTCCCGGCCCTGGCCCGGATCCTGCTGCAGGACCGGATCCTGATCCGAAACCTGCTGGCCCGGCTGGAGTTCGGCGGCAGCGGTACCGGCGGTTGGCCGGATGACGGTTCCCTGCGGCCATTCCTCCGGCAGCAGCCCGGCACCGGTCTGCTCGCCGGGATGTTGGCCGGTGTGCTCGACGGCGCCCGGGCCGGAGAGCAGGTGGTGGGCACCGCGCAGAGTTGGCGGGAAGGTCGTGGCAGACGGATCGATCGAAACGACCCGGCGTACCCGGGTCTTGTCACCGTCTGCATCCGCCACACCGTCGTCCTCGACGGCCTGCCGCCCGGCTTCCTCCAGGACTGCAAACTCCGTCACGGCGAGGTTCAATTCGGTCTGGGTGCGCTGCAGCGCCAGGGCGAAGGCGTATGCGGACGAGTACCGGGACTCTGCGGATTTGGCCATCGCGGTGGCAAGGGCGAGTTCCAGCGACTCCGGCACGTCGCCGCGCCCGGTGGGCCGGAGCGGCTCGGAAATGATCCGGTCCACGAGATCACGCTGGGTGTTGCCCCGGCCGGGCCGCATAAACGGTGAGCGGCCGGCGAGGAGCGTGTAGAGGGTGGCACCGAGCGCGTAGATATCGGCCCGGACCCCGTCGATCCGTGCGCCGGACAGGGCTTCCGGCGGGGACCAGGGAATCGACATTCCCAGGTGCTCTTCGTCCTCTGTGTCCGTGGTTCCGGAGATGCCGAAGTCGGTGAGGGCGGGCCGGTTGTAATCGGTGGTCAGGATGTTGGCGGGTTTGATGTCGCGGTGCGCGATTCCGGCCCGGTGGGCGGTTTCGACGGCGGAGGCGACCTGGATTCCGACCGCCAGTACTTCGGACAATGGAAGCCCGCCCTGCCGGTAGCGCGCGTCCAGGCTGGGCCGGGAGCAGTACTCCATGGCGAGGTAGGAGCGCCCCTCCGCGGTGATGTCGGCCTCGTAGATCGTGACGATATAGGGATGGCTGGAAAGCTGGGCCATCAGGTTGGCCTCAGCCTCAAAGCTGGCCCGGGACGCTTCCGTGCGGAGATCGGAGAGCAGGACCTTGACCGCGACCCGGCGGCGTGGCCGGTCTTGTTCGTAGAGGTAGACATCGGCGAAACCGCCGGATCCCAGGTGTTCCAGGAACCGGAATCCGGGAATCCTCGGCGGCGGCCCGGGAGGCCGCTTTTTCATGACAGGCCTTCGAAACGGATCGAGACGTTGTCGCCGAGCTCGGCGACGTCGCCGTCCAGCAGGATCGCGGCCTCTCCCTGGGCCAGGCGGCGCGGCAGCTGCCCCTCTCGGATCAGCACCGTTCCGTTGGTGGAGAAGAGGTCCCGGAGCATCACGTGCCAGCCCTCCAGCCGGATCTCTGCATGCGATCGGGAAATGTCCCCGCTTTCGCTCGGAACCTGCACCATCCGCGGCAACACCGATCCCTGCTCCCGGGAAGCGGAGGGCTGCCGCCCGATGATGAAGTTGCGGTCGAGTTCGTAGACGTTCCCCGTGGATAGCCGCATTGTGCCCAGGCTCGGCCGCGGGGTTGGCTGCGGTTCACCGGTGATCTCCGCTCCGCAGGCCAGGCAGGTTCCCGACGTCGGCGGATTGACGTGCCCCTGCGGGCACTTCCGGGCTAGTACCGTCGGACCGGACCCGGTGGCCGCGCCGGAGCGACCAGCTGCGGCTGCACCGGAAGCACCGTGTAATCCGGCCGGGGCGGAGCGGATCGTGGCTTCGTCTTCCTCGACGTCGTCCCCGTAGGGGGTTTCCGGCCGGGGGGTCCCGGGCAGCGGAGTACCAGGCTGGGGCTTGAAGCCCATGATCGTCTCGCCGTCGTGGTCCTCTTGGACGGGAGGCAGAGTTTCCGTCGGCTCGCCGTCATCCGCAGCCACCCGGGGCCCCGAAAGCGGGACGTCCGCTGATGACACGGGCGGCGGCGTGAGCTTCAGCCACGGGACGGCGGCGCTCAGGTCCGGAACGGCCGGGCCCGGTGTTGGTGCTGGCGGAGCGGGTGCCGAGGTTGCCGGCGGAGCGGGTGCCGAGGTTGCCGGCGGAGCGGGTGCCGAGGACGGTGGTGGTGCGGCAGGTGCTGCTGCCGGTGGTTTCGATGCTGGTGGAGCCGGCGGTGCTGGTGCTGGCGGAGCCGGTGCCGCT
>NZ_DALZXY010000152.1:731-4433 GCF_031988865.1 Arthrobacter sp. | reverse complement strand
GCCCACGCCAGCCCGCCACCGCCGTGCCGATACGGCCCGCCTGCCCGACACCGGCCCGCACCCGCCCAGCCCCTACCGCCTGTGCGCGGCGGGCTTCCGGGTCCGGCCCAGGGCGGTGTCCAGCCAGCCCGCTACGGTGTCCTCCCAGTGCTCGGGATCCACGTTGTACTCGCGGGTGTGCCCGCCCTGCTGGAAGCGGACAAACGTCACAAGCTCAGGATTTTTCTCAGCCAGGTCCGCCGACGGGCCAACGGGCACAAACTCATCCCGCTCGCTGTGCACGATCAGCACCGGAGTCCGAATCTCCTCGGCGCGGGAGACCCAATCCATGCTCTTGAGATCCAAGGGAGCCGCGAGCCCGGTGAGGGTCCGCCCCGCAGCATTGGAGATCAGCCACTGCCCGAGCCTTCCAACCTGCGCAGGAATCCGGTTCAACCGGGCGTGGTGGGCCAGCACCTCAACCCAGTTCACCACCGGACCGTCCAGCACCAGGGCACGGATGTACTTGCCCAGCGAGGACTTATCCGCCGCCTGCAGTGCAATGGCTCCGCCCATGGACCAGCCGAACAGCACAACGTCGCGGGCACCGTTGTCGAGCGCGTAGCGGATGGCGGCTTCGACGTCGCGCCATTCCGTGAGTCCCAGCCCATACCGCCCGTCGGCGGCGTACGGAGCTTCGCCGTCGTTGCGGTAGGAAATCAGCAGGCTCGTCATCCCGGCCCGGCGCGCGGCACCGAGGCCCCGGATCGTTTCGGTGCGCTGGGCTCCCCTGCCGTGGACCATGATCGCCCAGGTGTCCGAACCATCGAGGGAGCGCACCAGCCACGCTGGCGCCTTCCCATTCTCGACGTCGATTTCCACGTCCTCCTGCGGAAAACCGGCGTCCGACGGCGTGGGATGGATGGTGCCGGACCACCAGCCGCGCACGGCGGTGGCGAGGTTCCCGGCATACACCCGCTCGACGTCGCGCTGCACGGTCCCTTCCCGCGGCACGTAGGAACGGATCGCCCCGATCCGCGCGTGCCCGGCACCACCGTCGAAGAACAGGCTGTACGTGCCTTCGACAGTCGTGTCCTCATTTGCCGGGAGAATGATCTGCGGCCCGTCCGGGGAATCGATGACGGCGAGGATTTCCAGGTCCGCGTCCCGGACCCGGCGCGGAGTCACGACCTGCCGGGCGAAATAGACCGCTAGGCCCGACGTCGCCGCCAGCACAGCAGTGGAGGCCGCGGCGCCCACGCCCGCACCGAAGGCCGTCCATTTAACCCATGGAGCACTCAGGGCAGCGGCGGTTTCCTCGGGCACTTCGGAAGGAGAGAGAAGCATGCCTTCATTGTGACCGACTTTGCCCCCAAGCATGGAAAAGCCCTTGCCACAGGCGGTTCCTTTTCCCACTCGGGGCGCGGGGACTAGGCTGGCCGCATGAATGCGACGATCGTGGTGCTGACCGAAGAAGTCCTGAACGAAGCCGATGCCCGGAACCTCGGCTATCTGGCGGAGAACAATCCGGTGCGCTTCGAGATACTGGTTCCCGCCGACCCGGGCCGGAACATGCTGGTGGACGTCCTGGACAATCTAAGCCTGCTCGACTTTGCCGCCGCTTTCCGGAACGTTGTTGGGCCGCATCCCTCCCCCAAGCAGGAGGTCAAAGCCGCAGAGCAGGAACTCGCCGAATCCCTGGACCTGCTGCGGGGGCTGGGGTTCGACGCCGATGGCCGGGTGACCGGCGAAAATCCGGTTGAAGCGGTGGTTGAGGCTGCGAAGGGATCGGATGCCCAGCAGGTCGTGGTCATCACCACCCCGCACGCGGTTGAAGACACGTTCCGCACGGACTGGGCGAACGAGGCGCAGGACAGGCTTGGTGTTCCGGTGCTGCATCTGTACTCCGGGTCGGGATTCATCGGCGACTCCTAGTCTCCGAAGGGGCATTCAGCCGGGCCCGGGATTTATTGGCGGCCCCTGAACGTTGGGCCGAATATGAGCGATACAGGAATCAATATGGATGGAATTAACCCGGAAGGCGGCGCCCCACAGATCCCGGTGCAGAAATCTGATGAGGAGTGGCGCAGCGAGCTGACGCCGGCGGAGTACCAGGTGCTGCGGCAGGCAGGCACCGAACGGCCGTATACCGGCGAATACTGGGACACCAAGACCGAAGGCGTCTATGAATGCCGGGCCTGCGGTGCGGAACTGTTCACCAGTAATGAGAAGTTCGACTCCCACTGCGGGTGGCCGTCTTTCTTCGCACCCCTGGCCGAAGGCACGGTCCGGTACCTGCACGACCGCAGCATGGGCATGGACCGCATCGAGGTGCGGTGCGCGAACTGCGACTCCCACATGGGACACCTCTTTGAGGGCGAAGGTTTCAACACCCCCACGGACCAGCGGTTCTGCATCAACTCGGTTTCCGTCCGGCTGGTCCCCAAGGACAGCGGGTCACCGCAGTAGCCGGAACCCGGTATCAACCAGGCCGGCAGGGCTGTTAGCCACCGGCCATTGTGCACCCCTCGAAGCCCGCCGTACCCTCGAATATCCGGTCTTTAATCGTTTCCGGTTCAGCGTACGGCGGGCTTTCCCGTTTGCCGCGCGGGGCCGGCCCCAGCCTGGGAGCCTCAATGGGAACTGACCAGTACCATGAACCGCCGTCGGAGTTGTCAGCTGATACACGGACCTTCGCCAGGATGTGCGCCAGCCTCAGCGAAGAAGCAGAAGCGATCGGCTGGTATGTCCAGCGGATCTCGGTGGAACCTGACGAGGTTGCCCGGGACATCATGAAGGACTCACTCGGTGAGGAGTTCAAGCACTTCTCCATGGAACTGGAGTTCCTGCTGCGAAGAACCCCTCAGTGGCGTGAAATTGCCCAGGGCATCCTCTTTACCGACGGGGACATCGTGGAACACGGCGAGGCGTCCGAAGCGGCAGCCGGGGAGGACTGATGGCCTCCCGCGCGGAGCCGGATCCCACAGGGCAGGAACCCAAGCGGAAGAACCCCGCCGTTTCCGAAGGCACGTAAGCCATGGCCCGCCCAAACATCCTGGACCGGTTCCGGCCGGTCGGTGCGCCCGGCCCCTCGGGTCCGGCCGGTGTTCCCTCCGCGGACGTTGAAGGCGCCGACGCCGAACTGCTTCCCGTTTTTGAGGCCCTCCAACCCGACACCGAAGCCGCCCGCAGACACCTGGAAGAAGCCTCCGAACAGGCACGGACGCTGCTGGCCGAGACCCGCCGCCAGGCCGACGCGGACGTAGCGCAGGCACGGCTGGATTCCGCTGCGGTCCGTGCCCGGGCCGCCGAACAGGTTTCCCGGGAGGCAGCCGCGCAGGACCAGGAACTGCTGGACCGGGCGCAGCAGCGGGCAGACGGGATCAGTGCCGCGGCCGCCGGCAAGCTGCCGCCCCTCGCGCGGAAAATCGCCGCTTCGGTGGTGGAGGACTATCTGGGAGCCGGGGGCGGACCATGAGATCCGACTGGGTCGCAGCAACTGTCCGCGCCAAAGCGATGGCACGACGGCGGGCGGGCGCCGGCCTGTGCCGTGAGGCCGCGGCGTTACCGACGCTCGAGCAGGCCCTTGCCGTGTTCGCCCGGACTTCCTACGGGGACGGGCTGGCCGCTGCAACCGGGCTGGCCGGACCAAATGAAATGCCCGGAGCCACTGGGCTGGCCGGGGCAACCGGAATGCCCGGAGCCACTGGGCTGGCCGGGCCC
>NZ_DALZXY010000152.1:0-721 GCF_031988865.1 Arthrobacter sp. | reverse complement strand
GTGCTCTGGCAGCTGCGGGTACTGGCCGGCTGGCTCCCGGTCTCCGGTGCCCGGTTGGTACGGGCCGCCGCGGCAGCCTACGAACTGGCCAACATCACGGTCCTCGTCCGTCGGCTGCAGGAATCCGGCGGCGAGGACTCCACTGCCCCGGCTGCCCCGGCAGGCCCGGCAGGCCCGGCGGACTCCGCGGATGCCACGGCTTCGAGAGCATCCGCAGTCCCGCTGCCGGAGTACTTCGACCTCGGCGGGCTGGCAACAGCTTGGCCCCGGCTGGCCGGTGCCGATTCGCTTGCGGACCTGACCGCACGCCTGAGACAGAGTCCTTGGGGTGATCCCGGCGAGCCAGACGCCCTGGCTGACACTCTGGCCGTCGTCCAGCTGCGGCGGCTGGCCTCCGCAGCACCCCAGACAGGGAGCTGGACGACGGCGGCAGCTGCCCTCATCGCCGCCCGCAGAGTTCTGGTGGCCCCCGCTCTGTCGTCCCGCGAGGACAGGCCAGTCAGCGCCGGCCGGCTGACCGTGCTGCTGCGGCCAATGCTCGGCACAGCGTGGTCAGCGGCAGAGGACGTCGAGTCTTTCCGTGCAGCGCTCCCGGCGGCTGCCGCAAAGGTGCTGGACGGCGTGGAGCAGCCAGGCGACCTGTGGCGGGCCGAGGCCGTGCTGCGGGCCAGCGTCGAGGACGAGGCGTTCCGGCTGCTGCGCTCCGGGCTGCCCGGCCCGG
>NZ_DALZXY010000151.1:0-4524 GCF_031988865.1 Arthrobacter sp. | reverse complement strand
GCTGCTGGGCGAATTCGATGACTGGAGCACTTTCGACGACCCCGGTCTGCTGGGGACACTGCCCCATGGCCTGCAGGAAGCACGGCGGCGGCACCCCGGCATCCGCCTGCCGAGCACCGGACGGATGATCGAGTCGCTGGTCCCCGTGGTGCTGGAGCAGAAGGTCACCCAGCTGGAGGCCCTGCATGCCTGGCGGTACCTGGTGCAGCGCTTTGGTGACCCTGCCCCCGGTCCGGCCCCCGCGGGACTGATGGTGGCACCGGATGCAGCCGGCTGGCGGAAGGTCCCAAGCTGGGACTGGCACCGGGCCGGAGTCGATTCCCACCGCTCCCGGACCGTGCTGCGTGCCTGTGCCGCGGCGTCGGGCCTCGAGCGCCTGGCCGGGCAGCCGCTGGGGCCGGAGGTTTCCGCGAAGCTGCAGTCCATTCCCGGTATTGGCCCCTGGAGCGCCGCCGAGATCCTACAGCGCACCCACGGCTCCCCCGACGACGTTTCGGTCGGGGACTTCCACCTCGCCGCCTATGTTGGTGCGGCGCTGACCGGCCAGCGGACCGACGACGCGGGCATGCTGGCCCTGCTCGAGCCATGGCGCGGGCACCGGCAGCGCGTGGTGCGGATGATCGGGCTGACCGGTTTCCGCAAGCAGGCCTTCGGCCCAAGGCTCTCGCCGCAGGATCACCGCCGGCACTGAGGGTGCGGGTCGCTGCACGGGAGCCACGGGCGATGCCGCCTAGAGTTGTCTCTATGACTAGCCCCGTTGACCTGACTGCCGTATTCGTTCCCAACCCCGGAGAGTTCTTCCGGGTGAAGCTGGCCGTGGAAATCGCGGCCGAGCAGGTCCAGGCCGAACCCGGCTGCCTGCGCTACGAAATCACCGAAGAGTCCGAGGACCGGATTGTGCTGACCGAGCAGTGGGCCTCGGAAGAGGACCTCGCCCGCCATGCCAAGGGAGCGGCCAAGCAGGACCTGGACGAGTCCCTCAGCGCCTTGCTGGCTGAACCTGTCGCGCTGCACCGCGGCTAGGATCTCTTCCCGCCGCGGGTTGCCACGCGCTAAGGGCTGATCTCCAGCCGGTGGATGGAGTCCGGTTCCGCACCGAAGCGGCGCAGCACCGCGACAACCGCTTCCTCGTGTTCGTCGTCCACGGCCGCGTACACGCGCAGCCGGTCTTCGAAGTCCAGCTTCCGCACGTCGGAGCGGAACACCTCGGCGCGGACCCTGCCCGTGTAAACGGTGGTCTCGGTCAGTTCGAGTGAGCGGGCCCCGGCCATCAGCATGGCGTCCCGCAGCCCGTCGATCCGTTCAGTGTTCACGATCGCGCTGACCAGGTGGCGCGGGGGGCCGCCCGGGGCCGCGGTACGCTCCCGGCCAGGCTCTGAATCACGGCCGATTGTGGTGGGCCGGGCCGTGACTCCGCTAAGTGAATAGCCGGACTGGCCCTGCTGCACCAGGTCCAACGATTCCTGTTCCGGTCCCGGTTCACGCAGACCGATGGTCCGGCTGATGACAGCGGCTATGATCCAGCTGACCACGAAGGAAAACAGGACCACGCAGACGATGGCGACTGTCTGGTGCCAGAGCAGGATTCCTCCCCCGCCGGCGAAGATGCCGTCGTCGCTGACAGGATTAATGCTGCTGTCGGCGAAGAACCCGAGCAGGAAAGATCCGAGCACCCCGCCCACGAAGTGCACGGCGATGACGTCCAACGCGTCGTCGTAATGGAACACGTGCTTCAGCCGGACTGCGAAGCAGCAGACGCACCCGGCGATCAGCCCGATCAGCAGAGCCGGTCCGGTGCCGACAAATCCGGCGCACGGAGTGATGGTGGCCAACCCCGCCACTGCTCCGGATACCGCACCCACAAGAGTCGAGTGGCCGCTGGTCAGGCGCTCCACGAGCAGCCAGGACAGCATGGCCGCCCCGCCGGCAACGTGGGTGTTCATCAGGGCCTGGGCTGCGATCGCGTTGGCCTGCAACCCGTCACCGGCGTTAAAACCGAACCAGCCGAACCACAGGATTCCGGCGCCCACAAGCATCAGCGGCAGATTGTTGGGCGAAGTCTTCAGCCTCGGCCAGCCCCGCCGCCGCCCCACAACCAGCAGCACCGCGATGGCAGCGGCACCAGCGGATGCATGGACCACAATTCCGCCGGCCCAGTCCTGGGCCCCGAGCTGGGCCAGCCAGCCTTTAGGATGCCAGAGCCAGCGGGCGACCTGCGGATAGACCAGGATCGAGAAGGCCGTGAGGAACACGGTCCAGCCGGCGAACCGCAGCCGCCCGGCAGTCGCACCGGTCAGGAGCGCGGGCGTAATGATGGCGAACATCATTTGATAGGCCACAAACGCGAGCGCCGGAATGGTGACGCCGGCGGCCACGGTATGGAACTGCGGGGTGTCTACGTCGATGAGGGCGAACGCATCGAACTCCCCCACCACCGAGTTGCCGTTGTTGCTGAAGGCCAGTGTGTATCCCACGAGCACCCAGGTGATGGTGATGACGCCGAGCGGAATGATGTTCTGCATCATCATGGTCAGCACGTTGCGCACCGGAACCATACCGCCGTAAAAGAGTGCCAGGCCGGGTGTCATGAAAAGTACCAGACCGGCGCAGATGAGGACCCAGGCGGTATCCGCCCCGTTCACCGAAGGTCTCCTGCCCGGAACGCACCGGTTCTGTCTATAGCAGGAGGGCACGGGATCCGTGCCTCGTCCCTGCTCGGGTAGGCCCGTGGCGCGGTGCCTGCTTCGCCTGCCATGAGTACGCGCATTCGATCCCCGCTTCCAACTCGTGTCCAGCATGAGGGGTGCAGCCGAGGGGGCCATGAGACTGGGTGGGGTATCCCCGGCGAGTTGAGCTTACCGTCGGGCCGCTGCGCATTAGAAGGTAGGAAGACGCAACCGGGGCACCGGGGGCAAACACTGTTTGTGCTGCCTCCGGCGCCCCGGTCCCTTCGTCCGGCCCCGGCCATAGGCCGGGCCGGAGCAGGAGATGGTGGAAACTAGTTGGCGTTCGCCCCGGTGAGTCCGTGCGGGTCAATCACGTACTTCCGGGCCGCACCGGAATCGAACTCCCGGTAGGCTTCCGGGGCTCCATCCAGGCCGATGGCGGTCGCGTTCACGGCCTTGGCGATCTGAACCTTGTCGTTCAGGATGGCCATCATCAGGTCACGGTTGTACTTCATGACCGGACACTGCCCGGTGGTGAAGGACAGCGACTTCGCCCAGCCTGTGCCCAGGCTCAGCGACAGCGATCCCACCTTCGCCGCTTCGTCGACGCCGCCGGGATCGCCCGTGACGTACAGTCCCGGGATGCCCAGGGCACCGCCGGCAGCTGTGACGTCCATCAGCGAGTTGAGCACCGTCGCGGGCGCTTCCGTGCCCGATCCATGGCCGTGGCCGCGGGCCTCGAAGCCGACGGCATCCACGCCGCAGTCCACTTCGGGGACACCGAGCAGCTGCTCGATCTGATCCTTGGGATCGCCCTTGGAAATGTCCACGGTCTCACAACCGAAGCTGCGTGCCTGGGCCAGCCGGTCCTCGTTGAGGTCCCCGACAATCACGACGGCGGCGCCGAGCAGCTGCGCCCCCGCTGCGGCGGCAAGGCCCACCGGGCCGGCACCGGCGATGTAGACCGTGGATCCGGTCCGCACCCCTGCAGTGATGGCACCGTGGTATCCGGTGGGGAAGATGTCCGAGAGCATGGTGAGGTCCATGATCTTTTCCATCGCCTGGTCCTTGTCCGGGAACTTCAGCAGGTTCCAGTCGGCGTAGGGCACCAGCGCGTATTCAGCCTGGCCTCCGACCCAGCCGCCCATGTCCACGTAGCCGTAGGCGCTGCCGGGACGGTCCGGGTTCACGTTCAGGCAGACCCCGGTCTTGCGCTCCTTGCAGTTCTTGCACCGGCCGCAGGAAATGTTGAAAGGCACCGACACCAGATCGCCGACCTTGATGAACTCGACGCCGGGGCCGGTCTCCACCACCTCGCCGGTGATCTCGTGGCCGAGGATCAGATTCGGAGGTGCTGTGGTACGGCCGCGGACCATGTGCTGGTCGGATCCGCAGATGTTGGTGGTTACTACCTTCAGGATTGCCGCGTGGGGCAGTTTCCGGCCAACGTTGGCCGGGTTAACGCCGGGGCCGTCCTTGAGTTCGAAAGTGGGATAGTCGATGTCCTGGACTTCCACAACACCGGGTTCGATATATGCAATTGCTCGATTACTGCTCATCGATATTCCTCGCCTTGTCACCTGGGTCTTTGATTCCTGGTCGTCCCGGTGAGCGGGCAGCAGGAGGCCGCTTAGCTCCCCCGGGAGCCCGAGCCTACAACGGAAGCAGGTGCACGGCTAGGACTGAAAACTCCGGGCACCGCGAACCGTGCGGAGTAGCTTCTGGCCCCTTTGGTTCCTGGTCGGCGGGATTTGTGCGGGTGGGGCTGAAGGTGGGGCCGGTGGAGCGGAAGGTGGGGCGGAAGGTGGGGCCGGTGGGGCGGACGAAGTGCCGAGGGCGGGGCCGGGGGCCGGACGGC
>NZ_DALZXY010000150.1:0-4532 GCF_031988865.1 Arthrobacter sp. | reverse complement strand
CGCGCCGCGGCCCGCCGTCCGCCCGCCGCATCCGGCCCGCCGCCGTCCCGGATGCCGGGCCGGTGCGTGCTAGGATTGATGGTTGACTGGCAAGCGCTCTGCCGGACACTCCCATTTGCTTTAGCCGGGTTATTCCGGCTGGTGGATGTGTGTGCCGCAGATGCGTTGCAGCGGAAGGCAGCGGTTGGCCGGAGCTCTCCCTAATGGAGGCCAGTGACTACGTATTAGCCGTGTACGGCCGGGGTAACCCGGGAGCACACGGCGAGACCGCCAAAACAGTGAAAGGTGAACGTGGCTAATTCAACACGTGCACGCCGTCAGGCCCGCGCTTCGCGCGCCCTCGGCATTGCTTTGACCCCCAAGGCAGCAAAGTACTTCGAGCGTCGGCCTTACCCCCCGGGTGAGCACGGCCGCGCCCGCCGCAAGCAGGACAGTGACTACGCAGTTCGCCTGCGCGAGAAGCAGCGTCTGCGCGCACAGTACGGCATCCGCGAAGCACAGATGACCCGTGTCTTCGAAGAAGCCCGCCGCACCGCCGGTCTGACCGGTGAAAACCTGATCGAGCTCCTCGAGATGCGTCTTGACGCCCTCGTGCTGCGTGCCGGCTTCGCCCGGACGATCGCCCAGGCCCGCCAGCTTGTTGTGCACCGCCACATCATGGTTGACGGCGCCCGCGTGGACCGCCCGTCGTTCCGCGTGTCCGAAGGCCAGCTCATCCATGTGCACCAGCGCAGCGAGACCATGACGCCGTTCCAGGTTGCCGCTGCCGGCGCCCACCGCGACGTCCTGCCCGCTGTTCCGGGTTACCTGGATGTCTCCCTGGACAAGCTGCAGGCTCGCCTGGTTCGCCGCCCGAAGCGCTCGGAAGTCCCCGTGACCTGCGAAGAGCAGCTCGTCGTGGAATACTACGCACGCTAATTCGACTGCATTCCCGGATTCCGGGAATACAAGGCGAAACCGGAACAGCCCGCGGCCCTCGTGCCGCGGGCTGTTTCATTTGGCGCTGAAAGCACCGCGATTCCGCCCGGCGCTGCAGCCCCGCGCCGTCCGCACGCGCGGACTACCCGCAGACCCGCTGTTTCCCGGGTAAGTGTCCCGGCCCGCGAATGGGTAAAGTACATAGCGGAAATGTCATCGAACCGATCCCAAGGAGAACCATGTCAGGTGGAGATATCGCCGGTCTGATCGCAGCCGGGGTTTTTGCCGTGCTGGTTGCACTGCTGGCCGTACCCATCCTCAAACTGGGGAGTGTCTTCGATGAGCTCCGCGGATCCATCAAGACCCTCAGTGACGAAACCACTCCGCTGATCGACGAGGTGACCACCACCGTGTCCACCACGAACCTGCAGCTGCAGAAGGTAGACGGCATTTCCTCGAATGTCTCCGATGCGTCGGCGAACGTCTCGGCGCTGACCTCGCTGATCGCGGCCACGGTCGGCTCCCCGCTGATCAAGGTCTCCGCTTTCACCTACGGTGTCCGTACCGCCCTGGCAGCGCGCAAGCCGGCGGGCCGAGGCCGCCGCAGCCGCTAGGCTTGACCGCCACACCGCCCACAACAGGAGCAGCCATGATTAAGCGCGTTTTTTGGATGTCGATTGGCATCACCATCGGCGTCATTGCCGTCCGCCGGATTTCGGAGGCCAAGGATTCCCTGGGCCCTGCAGGGCTCAACCGCGCCGTCGGCAGCGCCGCCGATGCCGTGCACAACTTCACCGACGCTTTCCGTGACGCCATGACCCAGCGCGAGGATGAGCTCCGCTCAGCCCTGGGCCTGGAAACCACTGACACCGTCGCCGACACCATGTCATCGGCCCGCCGCTGACTGACGCTCTCCCGCGCGCAGCTGCCCTGCGCGTGACTGATTTACCAGAAGGGTAAGAATCACCATGAAGTCCCACGAGATCGCACGCCGCTGGCTGGATTTCTTCAGCAGCAAGGGCCACACGGTCGTTCCCTCCGCGTCGCTCGTTTCCAATGACCCGTCGCTTCTTTTCACGGTCGCCGGCATGGTGCCCTTCATTCCGTACCTGACTGCCCGGGAAACGCCCCCTTACAAGCGGGCCACGAGCGTGCAGAAGTGCATCCGCACCGCTGACATCGAAGAGGTCGGCAAGACCGCCCGCCACGGCACGTTCTTCCAGATGGCCGGCAACTTCTCCTTCGGCGACTACTTCAAGGAAGACGCCATTACCTTCGCCTGGGAGCTGCTCACCAGCCCCCTGGAGGACGGCGGCTACGGCCTGGACCCCGAGCGCCTGTGGGTCACCGTCTACCAGGACGGCGACGAGCGCGACGATGAGGCCCGCGCCATCTGGCGGGACAAGATTGGCGTTCCCGACGAACGCATCATCGGCACGGGCAAGGAAGACAACTACTGGACCACCGGCCAGGCCGGCCCGGGCGGTCCCTGCTCGGAAATCTACTACGACCGGGGCCCGGCGTACGGCGTCGAAGGCGGCCCCGCCGTCGACGAGACCCGGTACATCGAAATCTGGAACCTCGTGTTTATGCAGTACCAGCTCTCCGAGGTCCGTTCCAAGACCGACTTCGACGTTGCCGGCGAACTGCCGCAGAAGAACATCGACACCGGCCTGGGCCTGGAACGCCTCGCACTGATCCTGCAGGGCGTGGAAAACATGTACGAGACCGACCAGGTCCGTCCGGTGCTGGACAAGGCCGCTGAGCTGGCCGGCAAGGAATACACCTCCGCCGAGGACCCCTCGGATCCGCACCACACAGATGACGTCCGGATGCGCGTTGTGGGCGACCACATCCGTTCCGCGCTGATGCTGATCTCCGACGGCGTGACGCCGTCCAACGAAGGCCGCGGCTACGTGCTGCGCCGCCTGATCCGCCGTGCCGTGCGGGCCATGCGCCTGCTCGGCGTCGAAACCGCCGTGCTGCCGGAGCTGCTGCCGGTGTCCCGGGACGCGATGAAGGGCACCTACCCGGAGGTCGAGGCAGACTTCGCCCGGATTTCACGGATCGCCTACGCCGAAGAAAAGGCGTTCCTGCGCACCATCGCCTCCGGCACCGAGCGCCTCGACGCCGCTGTGCAGGAATCCAAGGCCGCGGGCCGTCCGCTGTCCGGCGAGGACGCGTTCGCACTCCATGACACTTACGGCTTCCCCATCGACCTCACCCTCGAGATGGCCGAAGAAGCCGGACTGAAGGTTGACGAGGCCGGTTTCCGGTCCCTGATGCAGGAACAGCGCCAGCGCGCCCAGGCCGACGCCCGGGGCAAAAAGCACGGCCACTCCGACGTCTCCGTTTTCAACGAGCTGCTCAAGGTCGGGCAGACCGTCTTCACCGGCTACGACGAACTCACCACCGAATCCGCCGTGCGGGGAATCATCTCCAACGGCGAGTCCGTGTCCCATGCCGGCCCCGGCTCCGAAATCCAGCTGGTGCTGAACGAAACACCGTTCTACGCCGAAGCGGGTGGCCAGGCCGCCGACGTCGGCCTCATCACCGGCGACGGCTTTGTGCTTGAGGTCTCCGATGTGCAGCGCCCCGTCAAGGGACTGACCGTGCACAAGGCGATTGTCCGGGAAGGTGAAGTCTCCGCCGGCGCCCTGGCCATGGCCGCGGTCGACGCCGAACAGCGCCACGCCGCGGAGCAGGCGCACTCCGGCACGCACATTGTGCACGCCGCCCTGCACCAGATCCTGGGTCCGGAAGCCATGCAGCGCGGCTCCTTCAACAAAGCCGGCTACCTGCGCTTCGACTTCTCCTGGGGTGAGGGCCTTTCCGAGGCTGCCAAGTCCGAGATCGAAGAGGTCTCCAACCTGGCGATCCGCAACAACCACCGGGTCGAAACCAAGATCATGTCCCTGGCGGATGCCAAGGCACTGGGCGCCACCGCCCTGTTCGGCGAAGCCTACGGGGACCAGGTCCGTGTAGTGGAGATCGACGGCGCCTGGTCACGCGAGCTCTGCGGCGGTACCCACGTGGACTCCACCTCGCGGATCGGCAGCCTCACGCTGCTCGGCGAGCAGTCCGTCGGCTCGGGCAACCGCCGTGTGGAAGCCTTCGTTGGAATGGATGCCTTCCGGCACCTGGCCGCCGAGCGCGCACTCGTGAACGAACTCTCCGATCTGCTGAAGGTGCCTTCCGTTCAGCTGCCCGAGCGTGTGGCCGCGACCCTGGCCAAGCTCAAGCAGGTTGAGAAGGAACTGGAGCGCCTGCGCCGCGAGCAGCTGGCTGCCTCGGCAGCGGCTTTGGTGGGAACCGCCGTCGACGTTGACGGCGTCCGGCTCCTGGCGCACGACGCCGGCAGCGTCTCGGGTGCCGACGATCTGCGGACCCTGGCCCTGGACCTGCGGTCCCGCCTCGGCAGCGAAGCAGCAGTGGTTGCCGCAGCAGGTGCCGCCAATGGTCGGCCCGTTGTTATTGTCGCCACCAACGAAGCGGCCCGCACCGCGGGAGTCAAGGCCGGTGCGCTGGTCAAGACCGCTGCGGGTGTTCTTGGCGGCGGCGGCGGCGGCAAGGACGATGTTGCCCAGGGCGGCGGCACGGACGCCACCAAGGTT
>NZ_DALZXY010000149.1:2212-4665 GCF_031988865.1 Arthrobacter sp. | reverse complement strand
CCTATGCCAGCAGGCTGATGCGCGAGACGGTGTCGCTGGGGCGCGGGCTGCTGGGCGGCAACGGAATTGTCACCGATTACAGGATGGCGAAGATCTTCGCGGACGCTGAGGCGATTTATACCTATGAGGGTTCCTACGAGATCAACAGCCTCATAACCGGCCGGGAAATTACCGGGGTTTCGGCGCTGCGCTGAATTGATGCGGGACTGCCCCTCGCCGGGTGACCCGAGGCAGTCCCGCCTAGCCGGTCCCGTCCGGCCAGGCCCCGCCACGCCTAGCCGGTCCCGCCCGTCCGGCCAGGCGACTCCCGTCCCGGCCAGCCCTCCAGCCCTGCCTGCCCCGCTTGTCCTGCAGCACCCCGGCCTGAGTTCACTGTTCAGTGCTCAGTAGGCTTAGTATCGAATTGTGAACGCTTCACGGCGTCCCGATCGAAAGGTGCAACCCAGATGAGTGAACAGAATCCGGACCACAGCGACAACCCGGCCCTGGCAGATGACCTGGAATCGATAGTGACACCCGATGAGCTGTCCGTGGTCTCAGGAGAAGAGCTGCTCGATGAGGATGACCTGATGGCCGCCGAAGAGCTTTCCTACCCCGGTGCGGCCGAGGACAACCCCGATGCGTGGCAGGATGATCCGCTGATCAACGAGGAACCGTTCGCCGGCGAGCCCGGTGTGGACTCCGACCAGACCCTCCGGGACGAAACCCGCGTGGAACGCTACGAAGAGGGCGACTCCCAGATCCCGCCGGACGAACCCACGATTGGCGAGGCAGCCCGCGACGTCGACTTCGGTGATCCGAGCATTGACCCGTTGGAAGACGGCAGCGACGACCCCGCCCACGGCGGCGGCGATCCGCTGTCCTCCTTCGATCCGGAGGACCAGTCGCGCTGAGGCACTGGACCTGGACTGACTTGGACCTGCAGCGGAGAGCGGGGAAACCGCCGTCGCGGCCTAACCTTGGAACGCCGTCTAACGTTGGAGGATGCCTTCCTTCCGAGTCCAGCTGAACATCCTCGGGCTCCGGCCCGGAAACCCACCGGAAGCCGTCATGGAGGCAGCCGTCGAAGCCCTGGAGACGAGTCACCACGTGGAAGCGAATCAGCTGGACATTGTGTCCGGCGTTCCGCGGATCACCCTGCGGTTCATGGTTCCGGCCAATGAATACGGGATTGAAAACTCCCAGGCGCGGCGTGCGGCAATGAACATGCGGCACGCCGTCGAGCAGGTCGCTAGGTGCGAACAGCTTCGCGTACTTCGCCGGCAGCGCGGGCGCTGGACTCCGCTCTAAGCCACCGGCGGTGCGCCAGGCGGCGGGCATGGTCCACTTGGTGGCGTCGTGAGCTCGCCGAAACGAGGATGAGGAAAGCTGCTGCGAAGGCAGCCACTGCAGGCCACACTGCGGCCGGACTCTCCAACAAGCGGGCAATACCCATCCAGCCGAGCCCCCAGACCACAGTCAGTGCGACGGTCAGGTGTCCCCGGTCCGTCATGCAGACCGTGGTGACGCCGAGGACGACGGCGACCAGCGCTACGAGGGTCCAGGCTTCTGCACCCCAGCCTGCGACGTCGGAATTGCCCCGCACGAGCCAGCCGCCCAGCGAGGCTAGCAGCGCCAGGATCGAGACGCCGAGAAACGCTCCGACGGGCACATCAGCGGTAAGATGTTCACCCCGCGTTGACGGCGGCCAGCCATTAATCCAGTGGATCGTCGTGAGCCCCGCCGCCATCTGGAGGGCTGCCACCCAGAAAGCCATGGCCGGGCTTCCTAGTACTGCGGTCCAAAGCCAAAGGGTCCCCAGAACGACGGCGGCCGCTATCGCCCAGCCGATCCACCCGTGTCGCGGGTTGTTACGTTGTGCGGGCAGCCACTGGTAAACCGCGTAGGCCAGGGCCCCGGCGAAAACGGGCAGCCACGCCGCCCAGGCATAAGGGACTACAGCCAGGAACGAACTGGACTCATTCAGGAATCCGGATCCCGCGGGCAGGGCCGGGAATCCGTCGGCGGTCCGGGTCAGGAAATAGGCCGAGCCTGTAGAACCAGCGACCAGAACTGTGACGGATACGCGGCGGAGGGCATCGAGGTGTCTGTAACGGGGGCCGCTGGGTTCTGTGGCCGGAGGTGCTGGCTTCGGCTGTGGTGTTGGGAATGACTGGAGTGCTGGTGCAGGAGCCGTACCTGGCGACACTGCCTCCAACCCGGTGACCGATATTCCTACACCTGGCGTGCCTGTCTCTGAGATACCCGTTTCATGCGCGCCACGTGCCAAGTGGCGCATCCGTGGGGGATCCGGCGTCGTGCGGGCCGGTTGCTGGTTTTGCACGGTTGGGGGTCTCGGCGGTGGTGGCGACGGTGCCAAGGGCGGGACGAAGCCCGTTGGTGATGTGGAGTTTGCCGTCTTGCCGGCTCGCCGCCTGGTGGAATCCCGTACCGGCGGAGAAGTGGAATCCCGT
>NZ_DALZXY010000149.1:0-1975 GCF_031988865.1 Arthrobacter sp. | reverse complement strand
GTCGAGCCGGCTCCCGCCGTCGTGCCTGTTACCGGCGCAGCAGTCGAGACTCGCGGAGCCGTGGCACCCGGTGCATCCCCAGCTGAAGGCGTGGGCCGAGGAAGCGGTGTCTCTGCGGGCATTGCAGGCTGGGGGTGCATGCTCGATTCCTTACCTCAACTGTGAAGACCCGGGTCATGCATCCCGGGCGAGTTGGCCCAAGCCTAGCGATCCGTGTCGGGAAAGGAAGCCTACAGCGTCAGCGCAGGTCAGCTACGGGAATCCACAGGTGATCCGGCCTGGGCCTACGGGAACGCGTCGAGTGAGAGCTGGCTGCGGTATTCCACCGGCTCCCGGGTGAGCGGGTCGGTAAAGCGGACCGAACGGGCTAGTAGCTGCAGCGGTCGGCTGTAGTCATCCGGCGCCTGCTCCAGCAGGACGGGATAGAACGGGTCATTCAGGATGCCGATCCCCAGCGAGGCCATGTGCACGCGCAGCTGATGGGTCTTGCCGGTGTGGGGCAACAGCCGGTAGCGGCCGATTCCACCGGATTCCTCTAGGAGTTCTACCCGGGTCTCCGCATTCGGCTCCCCGGGGATTTCCTGGGCCAGTAGGTAGGTGCGCGATTTCACCATCCGGCTGCGGAGTACCAACGGGAGTTGGAGGTCCGGGCGTACCGGCGCGACCGCCTCGTATTCCTTTTCGATCCGTCGCTTCTCAAACATGACCTGGTATTTGCCGCGGGTCTCCGGATTCGTCGAAAACAGGAGCACGCCTGCTGTCATCCGGTCCAAACGGTGCATGGGGATCAGATCGGGGATGTCGAGGGCCACGCGCAGGCGGACCAGGGCGGATTCAGCAACGTACATTCCGCCCGGAGTGGTGGGGAGGAAATGCGGCTTGTCGACGACGAGCAGGTTTTCGTCCTGGTGCAGGATGCTGATTTCCACCGGGAGGCGTTCTTCCTTTGGCAGTTCCCGGTAGTACCAGATGAAGGTGTGCTCGTTGAGCGGTGTGGACCGGGTCAGCGGGATTCCGCCGAGTCCAACAACCTCACCGCGGTCGAACCGGTCGATGATGCCATCCGGATTCACATGGCCGAAGCGGTCCAGCACGTAGTCCATGGCAGTCTCCCATGACCCTTCTTCCGGCAGCCGAAGCCGGGTGGCGTTGACTCCGTTGCGGACGGGGAGAGGGGATTGCATCACCCCTCAAGGGTACCGGCGCGGGAGGTCCGCCAGTCTGGGCAGCCCGCCGGGAGTGGGCTGCGCCATCCCGCTATGCTCGGGGCTATGGGAAACCGGGGGATGAGAAACCGGGGCATAGTCGCTGGGCTGGCACTGCTGCTGTTACCGCTGACCGCGTGTGGGAATGTGTGCCCGGCTGTCGGATGGAGCAACACGCTACACGTACAGTTCGACGGCGACTCTTCGGCGGTGAACCACGTGCAGATCTGCGCCGATGGGCGGTGCTCGTCGCCGCTTCCGGACGGCAACGGTGTTCTTCCGGAGGACGAGCCGCTTCGGACAATGGTGCCAGGACAACTGGGGACCGCCCCGCCACCGGAACCTGGCGAGAGGCCGACTGGCGGAGTCGCTGGCGGGCCGGATTCGCCGCCGCAACCCACTGTGGCTGTCTCCGAGTCCATTTACGTGTCCGTTGAACAGACTGAGAACGGCCGCTGGCATGTCAGCATGACGGAGGCACCCGAACGCATGCAGGTGCGGGCCGTCTCTGAGAATGGAGAGGTCCTCGCTGAACGGGAAATAGTTTTGGATTGGCATCGGGTTGGTGGTTCGGCACGCTGCGGCGGTCCATCGGAGGCGGACGTGACCGTCGCGCTGGGAGCCTAGGCGTCGAGCTGGAGTGCCTGGGGATTTCTTGGCAAAGCGCCAGCCTGTGTCCAGGGCCCTGGCCGTTGCACCGCGCAAGTGATTCCCCAGCCCTTCGGCACTGCACCGCCACAGCCCGGCCTGTCCGCCGCGATGCCACCGGC
>NZ_DALZXY010000148.1:0-4687 GCF_031988865.1 Arthrobacter sp. | reverse complement strand
TCGAGCCGCCATACCTGCGCACTCACCGCGGCGGGACGATCCGCAACCCGCCAGATCTGCACACTAAAAACCGCGACGGCACCAAACAAGGCAGCAACCCGCCAGATCCGGCCCATTCGAGCAGCGGCGACAGCGAACGAAGCAACCAACCTGCCAGATCCGGCGCACCCCCTGCCGGCCTGTGGCGCCCGCCGTAACCCTACCCATCACCGCCCGGATGGCCGCCGGGTTGCTCAGCGGAGAAACCCGCGCAGGTGAACAGCGGCAGAACCCGGCAGATTTACAGCTGCTTACGCCGCTGACTCCCGGCGGGAACCCGGGAACCCGGGAACCCGGGAACCCGGGAACTCCCCTACGGAGAGCCGGGAGAGTCTCTCTGCGACGAAGGCCTGCAGCCCCCGGTAACGCCCTGCAGCCCCCGGTAACGACCTGCAGCACCCGGTAACGAGGGGTGGAAAGCTGGGCTCGACCGACGGGTTCCCAAAGCCCAAGCTGCACGGGTTCCCACTCTCTGTAACCTGCTGTGGCCGGTGAGGTCACATCAGCCTCAGGAGTGAACCTAGAGTGGGAACGCGTGTCGCGCTCCGGTCAGCGGCGGCCATAACGCCGAGGGCTAACGCAGGCGGCGTGCCCGCAGGACCACATCTTCGGTGTGGTGGGCGCCGGCGCCCTCAGTCACGTGCCGGGGGCGGGTTTCATACACCTCGATGCGCCAGTTTTCGTCGAGCAGGGCAGCTAGGTCCGCCAGGCCAACGTACTCCCTGAGATCGAAGCCATGGGCCTCGGCTTCCGCGGCGGTGGGCAGTTGGTGGTGCACCGCCAGGAGCACACCGCCGGGTGCCACGGCACGGAGGAGGGCGAGTTCCGCGGTGTTTTCTTCGGTGCGCAGCAGGGCCGGATACTGAGCCGACACCAGATCAAAGGATGCCGGCGGCAGCGCTGCCTCCACCAGGCCCGCGTGCACCCAGTTCACGGTGACGCCCTGCAGCTCAGCCTGCCGGGCGGCCCGGTCCAGTGCCACCCGCGAGACCTCCAATGCCGTGACGTCCCATCCCTGCCCGGCCAGCCAGACGGCGTCGGCTCCCTCGCCGCAGCCAACATCCAGGGCCCGTCCGGTCCGCAGCCCGCGGACTTCGCTCACCAGGGCGCCGTTGGGCTGCCCGCTCCACAGTGCGGCTTTCTCGGTGTAGCGCTGGTCCCAGAAAGCTCCGACCGCTTCCGCATCCCGCGGGAACCGGGTGGGCTCAGGGGAAGCGGTGGGGCCAGCGGAATCGGCAGGACTGTGGTTCGTGTGTTCCATTACCTAAGCATGGCCAGGGGCGGCTCTGACGGCCAAGCCCGTTTGCCGGAACGGCAAAAGGGCGAAGCGGTGCGGTGAGTAGCCGCTCCGCAGTCAGCGCGGAGTATCCGCCTCCGGGCGCAGGCGGATCAGCCGGTGCGGGCCGTCCTCCTGGAGCTCGACCAAGTCAGAGTGAGAAGCAAGGAAATCGGTGAAGGACCGGAAACCGAGTGGCTTCTCGTTGAAGGAAGGGTCCATCCGGCGCATCTGATTCTTGATTGTGCCGGTATTGAGCCACTCGTCGGCGTCGCCCTTCGCGTGGCCGATCTGGAGGGCACGCACCAGCAGCTCCGTGGCGAGGGTCTGCGGATCGATATCCTCGGCGGGGTCGGGCTCGTCGAACTGCACATCCTCGGTGTGGGAGAACATCGGGATGGTAGTGAGCTTGCGGGGCTTGTCCGGGGACTCGCCGGGCGGGGCCTGGACCGGTGCCGGAGATTTCCGGTCCGGGGAAGGCCGCTCGGCCGCCGCAGCAGGAGCAGCCCGCTCGACGCCGGGCAGTGAGTCGTAGTCCTCGAACTCGTCGCAGGCCGCTGCGAGCGAGGTGCTGGTCGAACCGGCAACCCCGATGCCCACAACAAAACGGCCCAGCCGCTTGGACTTCTGCGCCAGGGCAATGTAGTCGGAGTCCCCGGCAACAATGATGACGTGCGTGAGGTCGGGGAGCCGGAAGAGGTCCTCGACGACGTCGACGGCGAGCCGGATATCCGCACCGTTCTTGGTGCCCCGGGTGGTGGTGGTGAACAACTGGGTAAGGTCCACCGCCCGGGACATCAGCTGGCGCTGGTAGCTGGCATTGACGGGGACGGACCAGTCCGCATAGGCACGGTTGACGACCAGCGTGCCAAAGGAGGCAGCGAAGTCGATGATGGCGTTGAAATCAACAGTCGCTGCCGTCAGTTTGGCGCTGATCTCCGGGTCGGCGTCACGGCTTGACCGGTCGAAGTCGCGGATCCCGTCACGTTGGAACGCGTTGCGGCCGTGCAGCTGCTGATAGCGCGAGATGACGATGTTGTCGAAGTCGATGTAGAGGCCAACGCGTGCATCGTTTGGTTCAGTCATGAAGCTCAGGCCTTGCGGTAGGTGAGGTCGAAGATCAGCCGGTTGGCCTGATGCGCCTTGTTCTCGAAGCTGGTCAGGATGCGGCCGTCGAAGCGAGGTGCCCAGCCGCCGCGGGTGTCGACGTCGTCAGTTGCGTCCTTCCCCTCCAGCCCCCGGGCATACACCTGGGTCAGCGGGCCGTCCACACCGGCACGCTCGCCGGGGTGCAGGTTCTCGAAGTGCGGGGAGGCATCGAGGACTTCGCGCATCTGCACGGCGTAATCGGACCAGTCGGTGGCCAGGCGCCAGCGCCCGCCCGGTGCCAGGACGCGGGCCGCCAGCTCAGCAAAGGAGTCCTTGACCATACGGCGCTTGTGGTGGCGGGTCTTGTGCCACGGGTCTGGGAAAAAGACCCAGAGCTCATCCACGGAGCCCGCCGGCAGCATGGTGGAGAGCACCTCCGGTGCGTTGGCCTGGACCACACGGACGTTCGTGAGGTTCTTCTGCCCGATCCGCTGCAGGGTCTGCGCGAGTCCGGGCAGGTAGACCTCCACGGCCAGGAAATCCTTCTCCGGGTGCTGCTCCGCCGCATGGGTGACGGCTTCGCCGAGGCCGGAACCGATTTCGACGACGAGCGGTGCCTTGCGCCCGTACACAACCTCGGCGTCGAACACGTAGTCCGGGTCAACGGAGGTGTCGGCCTCGACCCGGGGAACCTCAATGACGAAGGTGCCCGAAAGCTCATCCCAGGCCTGCTGGCGGCGGCCCTGGAGGCGGGAACCACGGCGGACAAAGGACACCGGGGCGCGGAAATGCCGGGTCTCTGCGCTCTCTGCAGCGTCAGCGGCGGGTTCAACGGCGTCGTCAACGGCCTCGGAGAGGGGGAGGGCTGGATCAGTAGTCATCACCGTTAATGCTAACGGTGATGCGCGGGGCCTCGGCCTGTGGGGTGCGCCGATTAGGTAACTGCCCGTATTCCGGTAAACTGGAGCAAGTTGTTGCGACTGCCGCGCCTAAAAGCCGCGTGTGTAAGCAGCGCAACCTGCGTCGATGAACGCTTTCTTTTGTCCCGCGGCCTCCAGGCCATTGCGGTAGACACTGTCTGACTTTTCTTCGGCGAACCCTCTGTGCCAGATGGCTCAGGGGGCCTCTTACCGAAAGTTGCCTGTCTTTTCATGACCACTTTTGCTGCCCTTGGCGTACCCAAGGCACTCGTTTCCAACCTGGCTGCCCAGGGAATCGCCGAGCCGTTCCCCATCCAGGTTGAAACCCTCCCCGACACACTCAAGGGCCGGGATGTCCTGGGCCGCGGCCGCACCGGCTCCGGCAAGACCCTCGCTTTTTCCCTTCCCCTGGTGACCCGCCTGGCTGAAGCCGAAGCCGCGTACCGCCGCCGGCCGAACCGCCCGCTGGGCCTGGTGCTGGCGCCGACCCGCGAGCTGGCAACGCAGATCAACAACGTGATTGAGCCCCTCGCTGCCGAGCTCGGCCTGAACACCACCGTGATCTACGGCGGCGTCTCGCAGCAGCGGCAGGAAAAGGCACTGGGCGCCGGCGTCGACATTGTCATTGCCTGCCCCGGCCGGCTCGAAGACCTGATGAAGCAGAAGGTCATCAGCCTCGAATCCGTGGAAATCACCGTGCTGGACGAGGCCGACCACATGGCCGACCTCGGCTTCCTTCCGGTGGTTCAGCGCCTGCTGGACCGCACCCCGGAAAAGGGCCAGCGCATGCTGTTCTCCGCCACCCTGGACAACGGCGTGGACAAGCTGGTCCGCCGCTACCTTTCCAACCCGCTGACCCACTCCGTGGATGATCCGCAGGCCGCGGTGACCACCATGGAGCACCACGTGCTGCTGGTCCAGGACCAGACGGCGAAGAAGCTCCTGGTCAAGGAACTGGCCTCCGGCCAGGGCCGCCGCATCATGTTCATGCGCACCAAGCACCACGCCCGGAAGATGGCCAAGTTCCTCACGGACAGCGGCATCCCGACCGTCGACCTGCACGGCAACCTCTCGCAGAACGCCCGTGACCGGAACCTGGCCGAGTTCTCCTCCGGTGACGTTCGCGTACTCGTCGCCACCGACGTCGCGGCCCGCGGCGTGCACGTGAACGACGTCGAACTCGTGGTCCACATCGATCCCCCGACCGAGCACAAGGCTTACCTGCACCGCTCCGGCCGCACCGCCCGCGCCGGTTCCGACGGCACCGTCGTCACCGTGACCCTCCCCGAGCAGAAGGGCGAGGTGTCCAAGCTGATGAAGGCCGCCGGCGTCGACGTCTCGATCGAGAAGGTCTCACACAACT
>NZ_DALZXY010000147.1:0-4699 GCF_031988865.1 Arthrobacter sp. | reverse complement strand
GGCGACCACCGAGGTGTTGATCGAGCGCACCAGTGTCTGGTTGATGGCCAGGTTCACCTGTTCGGCGAACGTGCGCTTGGTCTGTTTGTCCAGGTCAGCAGTGTTCTCGCGGATCTTGTCGAAGACAACCACCGTGTCATACAGCGAGTAGCTAAGCACGGTCAGGAAGCCAATGATGGCCGACGGCGTGACTTCGAATCCGCTGAGTGCGTAAAGCCCGGCGGGGGTCACCATAACGGCCAGCAGGCCGGAGATAGCCGCAAGCGACATTTTCCAGGTCCGGAAGTACAGCGCCATCAGGACCGCGGCGAGGGCCACGAAGACCAGGAGGCCAATCAGTGCCTGCCGGCTGACGTCGTTGCCCCAGGTGGGGCCGATGAACGTGGAAGTGACCTGGTCCTCGGACACGCCGTAGTCCTGCGCCAGCGCGGCTTTCACTTCCAGCGTCTGGTCGTCAGTGAGTTCCTCGGTCTGGATGCGCATCGTGCCGGGGGAAATGTTCGTGACGCGGGGGTCGGAGCCTGAAACAACTTCGGCCACGGCCTCTTCGCCCACCGAAACCTGGGTGTTCTCGACACCTGAGACGGTGAACTCCGAGCCGCCGCGGAAGTCGATGCCAAGGTTGAAACCACCCTTGGCCACCGGGATCAGGCAGGAAAGGATGATCGCTATGGCGGCGATCAGGAACCACAGCCGGTAGCGGCCCACGAAGTTGTAGGACCGTTTTCCGGTGTACAGCTCATTGCCAAACGTGGCGAATCTGGGGAGCTTGCTCATCAGTTGCCCTCCTTCTTCGCATCGCGGCCGGATCCGGCCATCGAATCTGGGTTTCCGCTGGAATTCGTGGAAGCCCCGCCGGACTGATTTTGGCCGTCAGACTGCTTCTTGCCGCGCGACTCTGCTTCGCGCTGCTTCTCGGCTTCTGCCTGGCGCCGCTCAGCGATCGTCATCCGTCGTTCAGCTTCCTTTGCCGCACCCTTATTCTTCGGGGAGACCGGCTTCGAGGAGGATCCTGTTCCCTGCTCGGCGCCCGCTCCGGCACCGGCCATGGCAGGTTCCCGCAGGCGTCCCGCGCCGCGGTAAACCGGCACGGCACCCAGGCGGGTCGCGTCGAGCCCGGACCATTTGTGGCCCTGGCCGAAGAACTTGGTCCTGGCAAGCAGCACCATCACGGGGTGCGTGAACATAAAGACGACGATGAGGTCGGCAATGGCTGTCAGCCCGAGGGTGAAGGCGAAGCCGCGGACGTTGCCCACTGCAACGAAGTACAGCACGACGGCGGCCAGCAGGTTCACTGCCTTCGAGGCCAGGACGGTCCGCTTGGCCCGCTTCCATCCGGTGTCCACGGCGGATACCAGTGACCTGCCTTCGCGCAGTTCGTCGCGGATTCGCTCGAAGTAGACAATGAAGGAGTCCGCGGTGAGGCCAATGGCAACAATCAGGCCAGCAACACCTGCCAGCGAAAGCCGGTAGTTGTGGGACCAACCGAGGATAGCGATCGCCAGGTATGTCAGCACGCCGGCGACTACCAGTGAGGCAATGGTGACGAACCCAAGTGCGCGGTACTGGAACAGCGAGTAGACGGCCACCAGGATCAGGCCGATGACGCCGGCAATCAGTCCCATCCGCAGCTGGTCTGCACCAAGGGTGGCTGAGACCTGCTGTTCGCTCTGAATGTCGAAGCTGATCGGCAGGGCGCCGTACTTCAGCTGTTCGGAGAGGGCCTTGGCGCTCTCCTGCGTGTAGCTTCCGGTGATCTGGGCGTTGCCGTCGGTGATCGGCACATTCATGGACGGCGCGGAGATGATCTGTCCGTCCAGGACGATGGCGAACTGGTTCTGGGGAGTTCCCTTGCCGAAACCGACCAGGCGCTCGGAAACCTCGCGGAACTTCTCGGTGCCTTCACCATTGAAGTCCAGGTTCACTGCCCACTGGTTCAGGGACTGGCCCTGGCCGCTCTGGGCCATACCGAAGCTGGCGTCCTCAAGCAAGGACCCGGGAACCTCAACGGGCCCAAGAATGTACTTGCCGCCCGTCTCCGGCTCACACGCCACCATGGGCTGATCCGCCGGGGCAGGCTCAACCGAGGCCTCAAGTGTTGCCGGATCCAGGCAGTTGGTGGACTCGAACTCCTTGTAGAGCTCAGGCGTCACCCAGTTGAGGTCGGAACCGTTCGTCGGTTCGGCCGTCGGCTGCGGGAGCTGGTCATCCGGCGTGGGGGTCTGCGCGGCCGCGGCCTGGCCGGGTCCGCCCACGAGCACTGCCCGGAATTCCATTGCTGCCGATGCCTGGATCAGCGCACGTGTTTCGGCAGACGGGGTACCAGGGAGGGAGACAACAACGTTGCGGCCGGATTGTGTGGTGATTTCGGCTTCGGAAACACCACTGCCGTCCACGCGCTGGCGGATGATCTCCACCGCCTGGTCGAGCTGTTCCTGGCTGATCTCCGAGTCTCCGCCCACCACCTTTGGAGACAGGATCATCTGGGTGCCGCCCTCAAGATCGAGGGCGAGTTTAGGAGTCCAGCTGGCGTTGCTCCATGTGGAGCCGCCGCCGAGCAGTATGGCCAGGGCAGCAAAAAGGACACCCAACCAAATGAGCGTCTTTTTCGCGGCGGGGCCGGAACCGGTTCGAGGCATAGAGGTTTTCCTTTAGGGCGTAATCGCCGGAGACAGAGTGATCCGGCGGGCCTGCGGACTCACTCCGCCCCGCAGGCCCTCGGAGAGTCTAGTTGTCGTTCTTCTTCTCGCGGTCGAGGCGCTTGAGCGTTTCTTCAGGCGTCTCGTCCCGGGACACCGAGTCGGCGGCCTCGGGGTGCGTGGTCTCGCCGGTGAGCGAGGAAGCGTCGTCGGGGACGACCGTTTCCTGCGGCTCTTCTTCGGCGGGCGTGGTGGTGACAACCTTGGTCAGTGCCTGGAGGTGGATCGTGGCCAGGTTGCCCGGCGACAGTTCAAGGACCGCCTTGTTCTCTTCCTGATCCACGGACACGATCGTGCCGAACAGGCCAAACTGGGTCATGACCTCGGTGCCGGGAACCATCTGGGTCCGCTGCTCCTTAACCGTCTGCTGGGTCTTCTTCTGCTTGCGGAACATCATGAAGATGAACAACGCAAGCAGGACCGGCAGGAGGAGGTTCGTCAGTTGGAAGCCGCCTCCATTGCCGGTATCAGTGGTCGTCTGGGCCAGGACATTCAAGAACACGAAGGGTTCCGTTTCTGTTGCGGTTTATCGGGCGTGCGCCGGCCTGCATGAACCAATACTGCATTCAGGCCGCCGGATCTGACGCGCCGGCTTGCGTAAGCGTCAGATCAGTCTAAGGGGAAAACGGACCTGCGGCCCTTTAAGTTTCATTGTGCAGCTAAAATCTCGTTCTGCCGCCATGTTTATTGTGCAGCCAACCGGCCGAGATCGCATCCCAAGCCCGGGTTGACAGGCTTCAGGCCTCTGCGCGTCCGTTCGCTCTGCCTGCTCCGGTTCGGCCGTGACTCCGGGCAGGACTCCCTGCAGGACGCCCTGCCCGGAGCCCGTCGGAAACCGGCTGGGCTCCCTGCAGGCAGCCCGTCAGGAAGCGGCAGGATTTCCAGCAGGCAGCCCGTCCGGAACCGCCCGCGCCGCGGTCTCCGGGATTTCGAGTCCGAGGTGTTCCCAGGCCGCCCGGGTCGCGATGCGTCCCCGGGGTGTTCGACCCAGCAGGCCTTCGCGGACCAGATACGGTTCGGCAACCGTCTCCACTGTCTCGGGTTCCTCCCCGACGGCGATGGCCAGGGTTGAAAGCCCCACCGGCCCGCCGTTGAACTTCGTGACCAGGGCAAGCAGCACCGCGCGGTCCAGCCGGTCGAGTCCGCGTTCGTCGACCTCATACATATCCAGTGCGGCCCCGGCCGAGCGGGCGTCAATCTGATCGACCCCGTGCACCAGTGCCCAGTCCCTGACCCGGCGCAGCAGGCGGTTGGCAATTCGCGGTGTGCCGCGGGACCGTCCGGCCACCTCGGCGAAAGCAGCTGAGTTCACCTTCATGTCCATCAGCATGGCCGAGCGCCGCAGGACCAGCTCCAGTTCCGGGGTGGAGTAGAACTCCAGATGGCCGGTAAAACCGAACCGGTCGCGCAGCGGCCCGGGCAGGAGCCCGGCCCGGGTGGTTGCGCCGACCAGCGTGAAGGAGGGCAGGTCCAGCGGAATGGCGGTGGCCCCGGCTCCCTTGCCGACGACGATGTCCACCCGGAAGTCCTCCATGGCCATGTACAGCATTTCCTCGGCAGGACGGGACATGCGGTGGATTTCGTCCAGGAACAGCACCTCCCCTTCAGTCAGGGAGGAGAGGATGGCGGCCAGGTCGCCGGCGTGCTGGATGGCCGGGCCGGAGCTGATGCGCAGCGGTGCGTTCATTTCCGCGGCGATGATCATGGACAGGGTCGTTTTGCCGAGGCCGGGGGGCCCGGAGAGCAGCACATGGTCGGCGCTGCGGCCGCGCAGCCGGGACGCTTCCAGGACCAGGGAGAGCTGTTCGCGGACCCGCTTTTGGCCCACGAAGTCATCGAGGTTTTTCGGGCGCAGCGCTGCTTCGATGGCCTTGTCGTCGGGATCCGGTGCGGCCGCGGTGAGCGGTTCGGCGGCAGCCACGCTAGCCGGCCTGCTTCTGCGGGGCCCGGCCGCGGGCGCCGTCCTGGCCCAGGCGGCGCAGTGTCAGGCGCAGGATCTC
>NZ_DALZXY010000146.1:0-4705 GCF_031988865.1 Arthrobacter sp. | reverse complement strand
GGGCCGCCGCAGCCGCTGCCTGCCGGGCACGGCGGGCACGCCGGTCGCGGACGGCAAGGTTACGGAGTACGCCGAAAACGCCGATGGTTCCGACGATGGCGCCTACCGGCAGCCATCCGGAGACTGCCCCCAGAAGCGCGGCGGTGCCTCCGGCGAGGATTCCGGCGAGGAACAGCAGTCCGAGGCCGGCGAGGGCCAGGCGGCCATACCGGATACGCAGCGGGCCGGCTGCTGCGCTGGCAGGCCGGGCAGGGGTACTACCAGAACCACGGTCTGCCCCCGGCAGGGGGCGCCCCGGCCCGTGCGGCGGCTGGACGCCGGTGCTGGTGTTGTACATGATGTTCCCCTGAGAACTTGGGTCCGGTTCATTGGCGGCACTGCTATCTGCGCCGGTGGCGGATCCTGCTCGTCCGGAAATGGACGCTGCAGGTGCCTGCCTTCCGCGCAGATACTGCGGAGCAACCCACAGCAACCAGAGCCCGACGGCTGCCGCCAGGACCAGGGAACTGTTAAGAGGGATGTCCACAACTACGACGGTATGAGAAAAGAAACGCAGCGCTCGGCATTGTCCGCGGTGTGTCGGCGGACTTCCGCCAGATTCTCCGTTTCGGAGGTAAAAGCCGAGGTCAGCGGCGGGAAAGCCACCGGGGCAGCAGCCCTTCGGGAGCTTCTTCCGCGGTGAGCGCGAAACTGAGGTGATCCGCCCAGTCGCCGGCGATGTGCAGGTAGCGCCGGCGCAGGCCTTCTTCCCGGAAACCCAGTTTTTGCACCACCCGGAGACTGGGGCGGTTCTCCGGCCGGATGTTAATTTCCATCCGGTGCAGACCCAGGAC
The DNA here is from genome assembly GCF_031988865.1 of Arthrobacter sp. Lineage (NCBI taxonomy): Bacteria > Bacillati > Actinomycetota > Actinomycetes > Micrococcales > Micrococcaceae > Arthrobacter > Arthrobacter sp. Next base: position 3,872 of record NZ_DALZXY010000146.1, on the reverse strand, counting down.
CCTGAAGCAGTGGTCCGTTGCCATGGCAACGGCAGTTGGAGCAATTCCGTGGCCGGCCCGTGATTCATCCACCCAGTACCCCAGAGTCGCCATCCGCGCCGAACCCCACACGATGGTGGACACGGTCAGCTGGCCGACAATGGCGGGGGCGAACCCCGCTCCGCCCAGCCGTTCGGTGATCACGAAGGGCAGGGCAGAGTCCTGGCGCGCCTGCTGATTAAGGCTGCGGACCATCCCCGCATAGCTCGGGAGCTCCGAGCCGGGCAGAGGATTTGTGGCTTCCCACGGTCCGATCCACTGGGTGTTGCGGGAGCGGACTTCACTCCATTCCCGGCGGTCCCGGTATCGGATTGGCCGCAGCACGAGGTCGCCGCATTCCAGCGTTACCGGCCAGATTGCCGACCCCAGCACGCGGCTAGCCTTCGATGGAGCCGCTGAATTCCTTCAGCCAGGTCCGGAGGTCCGGGCCAAGGTCCTCGCGCTCGGAGGCCAGGGTCACCACGGCCTTGAGGTAGCTGAGCTTGTCACCGGTATCGTAGCGGCGGCCGCGGAAGATGACGCCGTAGACTCCGGACCCCTCCCCCTCGGCGGAGGCCAGGGTCTGCAGTGCATCCGTGAGCTGGATTTCTCCGCCGCGTCCCGGGCCTGTTTCCTCGAGGACGCCAAAGACCGCGGGGTGCAGCACGTAGCGGCCGATCACGGCAAGGTTGGAGGGAGCCTCATTAGCGTCGGGCTTCTCCACCAGTTCGTTGACGCGGACGTAGTCTTCGCCTTCGATAACCGAGATGTCGGCGCAGCCGTAGGAACTGATCTGGTCCGGTTCGACCTCGATGAGGGCGATGACCGAACCGCCGGTCTTGGCCTGCACCTCAACCATGGTTTCCAGCAGCGGATCGCGGGCATCGATGAGGTCGTCACCGAGGAGCACGGCGAAGGGATCGTTGCCGATGTGCAGCTTGGCCCGCAGGACAGCATGGCCCAGGCCCTTGGGATCGCCTTGGCGGAGGTAATGGATCTCACCCAGCTCGGACGATTCCTGGACGAGGGCCAGCTTCTTCTCGTCGCCCTTTTCCTTCAGCGTCTGTTCGATGAACGGAACCCTGTCGAAGTGGTCTTCGAGGGAGCGCTTGTTGCGTCCGGTAACCATCAGGATGTCCGACATCCCGGCGTTCACGGCTTCCTCTACGACGTACTGGATAGCCGGCTTGTCCACGACCGGAAGCATTTCCTTCGGCATGGCCTTGGTGGCGGGAAGGAAGCGGGTGCCCAAACCGGCAGCAGGAATAACGGCTTTAGTAATCTTCGGTCGTGAGGTCATGACGGTAAGAGTACCTAAGGGACCCGCCAGCGCGCCAAATGCAGCGCCGGTGTGGGCACAATGGATGCATGTCAGCTGATGCCAAAGCCCAGGTGCGTTCCCACTTCCGCCGCCTGCGGCGTGAATTGGGCGGTGACGCTTCCACGGCCGAGGAACTGGCGGCCGCCGCTGCTCCCTTGCTTAGCACCCTTCCGGTCCCCTCCGCCGTCGGGTGCTACCTCTCCATGGGCAGCGAACCTGATACCTCCCGGCTCCTCGAAGATCTGGCCAGTGCCGGGCACACTATCCTGGTGCCGGTCTGTGAACCGGAGCGGCAGCTCTCCTGGCGCCGCTGGACTCCGGATGTGCAGCTTGTACCCGGCTTGTTTCCTGGGATTCCCGAACCGGCCGGCCCGCGGCTGGGACTGGAAGCCGCCAAGAAACTTGACCTGCTGTTCATCCCGGCCCTCGCCGTTGACGCCGCAGGCTCCCGGATGGGCAAGGGCGGCGGCTACTACGACCGTTTCCTGGCCCGGTTCAGGGCCGCGGGCGGAACGGGGCGGACCGTCGCCGTCGTCCACGACCATGAGTTCCTGCCCGCCGGCGGGGTACCGGCCGATGCCCTCGACGCACCCGTCGACGGGGTCCTTACCCCGTCCGGTTTCACGGCGGTGCCTCTCGTAGAGGTGTATACTTAGCACTCGAGGCCCCAGAGTGCCAACCCCAGAGTGCCAGCAGTTCCGCGCCGGGACGTGCCCGCATGGAGGACACCGCTGAGGCCTTCTTTTCGCCCTTCAGGAGGAGTAAGAGTGCCCACGTATGCCTATGCCTGCAAGGATTGCGGCCACGCGTTCGACGTCCAGCAGTCCTTCACCGATGACAGCCTGACCGTCTGCCCGGAATGCGACGGAAACCTGCGCAAGAAGTTCAACAGCGTAGGCGTGGTTTTCAAGGGAACAGGTTTCTACCGCACCGATTCCAGGGAGTCGGCCTCGACGGTCCCCGCGGCACCTTCGAAGGACAGCCCGGCTAAAGCATCCGCGTCTGAGAGTTCATCCACGGCCCCTTCCCCCGCGCCGGCGGCTTCGTCAGCTCCGGCTGCCGGCTAGCAGCACACCAACCAGCAGCGTCCCGGACTGAACATCGTCCGGGGTTGAGCAACGTCGAATAACAGCAGCGTCGAAGGCGCCCACTGGTCCTCCACAGGTCCGCGGGCGCCTTCTTGCTGTCCCCGGCCCGGTCGGGATGCCGGCAGCTGGGCCGGAAGAGTCCGTAGCGTGAGCCCATGTTCGGCATACCCAGCAACCGCCGCATTCGGCGGGACACCCAGGCCGGAGGCCACCCTTCAGGCTCCGGGCGCGAAAATCGGCGCGCGCGGAATGGCATACCCCCGCCCGGATTCCACCGCCAACGTGGAAAGCCCCGCGGTGCGGCGGTGCGGGGAGAAGCGCGGAGGGACCGGCTGCGGAGGTTTTTGGTCCGACGCAGAAGGCTGCTGGCCGGGCTCCTTGCCGCCCTCGCCTGCGGCATTGCCGTTGAGGCCTATCTGCCTCCGGATGCCCGGACGGTGCTTCTGCTTACGGCCGACGGCGACCTGCCGGCCGGCCATGTCCTCCAGCCCGGAGACCTGCGGCTGTCTTCCCTGCCGGCCGCAGCATCTCCGCCCGGTGCCTTCAGCGATTCGGGAACCGTGGCCGGCAAACGGCTGGCCGTACCCCTCCGGGCAGGAACCGCCCTGACCGACTCCTATCTGGTGGGGCCGGGACTGCTTACCGGCTCGCCCGAGGGCACTGCCGCCGTGCCGCTGCGGACCGCGGACCCCGCCGCAGCGGGACTGCTCTCCCCCGGCGTCCTCGTTGATGTGATGCTGGCTGCCGGAACCGGTTTCGACGGCGCAGGGTTCGACGGCGGCGCTGAAGCGACGCTGCTCGCAGCTGGGGTCCCCGTCCTGTGGATTGCCGATGGGACAGCAGAGGCCGGTGCAACCTGGCCGGGTTCCGGAAATTCCGATGCCGGGCTCGTGGTCGTGGCCGCACGGGGCCAGGACGCCGCAGCCCTGGCCGGGGCGTCAGAGCGCGGGAACCTTTATTTGGTACTCAGCGGTGACTAGCAGTCCCGCCGGTGCCGTTCCAGTTTCAGCCCCAGTGCGGCGGGCGCTGTTCCCGAAGCCAGTCCGCGGTATCCTCGGGCCGGTCGCCCCATGCGCGGGGATCATCTTCACCGGAAAGCAGCGGCAGGACTCCCTTGCCGCTCCCCTTCCCGCCGTGGGGTTGGGCAGCGGAGGGTTCGGCAGCGGAGGGTTGGCCCGCGGATGATTGGCCTGTGGGAGCCGGGGGTTCCCCCGCACCGCCATCCGTACGATCCGGTCCTGCCGACGGGTTTTCCCCCCGGGCCGGGCTGGAGGCGCTGGCCACTTTGGCCCTGGTTCCTGCCGTGGCGGGGATGGACGGAGCCGACTGCACCAGTTCGGCTGCCCGCCGCAGCGTCGCCGGCGCCGCAGTGCTGCGCCGGGAGCGCCGTCTGGCCGGCGTCGAAGCAGCCTCAGCTGCAGTACCCGCAGCAGCGCCCGGAGCGG
>NZ_DALZXY010000145.1:0-4735 GCF_031988865.1 Arthrobacter sp. | reverse complement strand
GCTGCCGCCGTCGCCGTCGGGACGGCGGTGCTCCGCTGCCCGGAAAGCGGGGCATCCCAGACCCACAAGGATGCGCTGGCCGATCCCGGGTTTGATGCGACCGTCCTCACCCGCGCGTTCACCGGCCGCTATGCCCGCGGGCTGCGGAACCGGTTTCTCCGCGAGCACGACGCCGGCGCCCCTTCCGGCTACCCGGCCCTGCACCACCTGACCAAACCCATCCGTGCGGCCGCAGCAGCTGCCGGCGACAGCTCGGCGGTAAACCTCTGGGCAGGCACCGGGTTCCGGGCAGCCAGGGCCCTGCCCCTCGGTGAGCTCCTCGCAGACCTGGAACCCTGAGCCCTCCGAGGCAAAAGGCTGTCCGTTCTCTGGACTGCCTTCGGGTGGAGTCCTACGATTCAAGGCAGACTGGCCTGCGTTGATCAGGGGCGGCGGCCGGGGCAGAACTTTCCGCGGACCCAAGGTGGCGCTGATGTCTTCTCTCAAGTACACGGCCGACGACGGAACGGCGGTACCGCCGCGGGTGGTGCCCATCTCCAAGGGGCGGATGGTGGTCAAATGGCTGACCACCACCGATCACAAGACCGTCGGCTACCTCTACCTGATCACGTCGTTTGCCTTCTTTTGCCTGGCCGGCGTGATGGCACTGATCATCCGCGCCGAGCTCTTCCAGCCGGGCCTGGAAATCGTCGCCTCGCGGGAGCAGTACAACCAGCTGTTCACCATGCACGGAACGCTGATGCTGCTGATGTTCGCGACACCGCTGTTTGCCGGGTTCGCGAACGTGATGATGCCGCTGCAGATCGGGGCTCCCGACGTCGCCTTCCCCCGGCTTAACGCCTTGGCGTACTGGTTCTTCCTGTTCGGTTCGCTGATTGCGGTCTCCGGGTTCATTACTCCCCAGGGGGCAGCCTCCTTCGGCTGGACCGCCTATGCCCCGCTGGCAAACACCGCCTTTTCACCGGGAATCGGAGGTGATCTCTGGGTCTTTGGGCTCGCCCTGTCCGGCTTCGGTACCATCCTGGGGTCGGTCAACTTCGTCACGACGATCATCTGCCTGCGCGCCCCCGGGATGACCATGTGGCGGATGCCGATCTTTACGTGGAACACCCTGGTGACAGCCATCATGGTGCTGATGGCATTTCCGCCGCTGGCCGCGGCCCTGTTCGCGCTGGGACTGGACCGGAAATTCGATGCACACATTTTCGACCCGGAGAACGGCGGAGCGATTCTCTGGCAGCACCTGTTCTGGTTCTTCGGGCACCCTGAGGTCTACATCATCGCCCTGCCCTTCTTCGGCATCATTTCCGAGATCATCCCCGTCTTCAGCCGCAAGCCGATCTTCGGCTACAAGGGCCTGGTCTTTGCGACGATTTCGATTGCGGCGCTGTCAATGACCGTCTGGGCACACCACATGTACGTCACCGGTGCGGTCTTCCTGCCCTTCTTCGCTTTTATGACCATGCTGATTGCCGTCCCCACCGGGGTGAAGTTCTTCAACTGGATCGGCACCATGTGGCGTGGAACCATCACGTTCGAGACGCCCATGATGTGGGCGATAGGCTTCCTGATCACCTTCCTTTTCGGCGGCCTGACGGGCATCATCCTGTCCTCCCCGCCGATGGACTTCCACGTCTCCGACACGTACTTCGTGGTCGCGCACTTCCACTACGTGGTCTTTGGCACCGTGGTGTTCGCCATGTTCGGAGGCTTCTACTTCTGGTGGCCAAAATGGACCGGGAAGATGCTCAACGAACGCCTCGGCAAGATCCATTTCTGGCTGCTCTTCCTGGGCTTCCACACGACGTTCCTGATCCAGCACTGGCTCGGGGTCCTGGGGATGCCGCGGCGGTACGCGGACTATCTGGTGGAGGACAACTTCGCCGGGATGAACCAGATCTCCACCGTCGGCTCCATGATCCTGGGCCTTTCCATGGTTCCGTTCTTCTGGAACGTGTACATCACCTGGCGGCGCGGCAAGAAGGTGGAGGTTGACGATCCGTGGGGCTTCGGCGGTTCGCTGGAGTGGGCAACGTCCTGCCCGCCGCCGCGGCACAACTTCACTTCCCTGCCACGGATCCGGTCCGAGCGCCCTGCCCTGGACCTGCACCACCCGGAGCTGAAGCCGCGGGCCAACGAGAAATCGGATTCAGTGGCCGCCAGCCTCCTGGGCGCCGCGGATATGGGCTCCGAGGATCCGAAGAATCCGGATGCCCGGCAATAGCCGGCAATAACCACTGGCGATTACCGACGTTTATCGGGCCCTCTCCACGCCTGTCAGGTCCGCGCTCACCTTCCACAGCTGTGCGGCAGTGGGCCGGTCATAGCTGTCCTTGGAGGATTTGCGTGGTTTGCCCTTACTGAAGAAGGCTCCGTTCACCCCTTCGAGTTCCGGGTCGGACGCTAACAGCACCGAGGTGGCTGCGCCCTTCTCCGTGCTGAGCATAAAGGGCCGGGCCAACGGAACGAAGACCCGCTGCACAGTCCCGGGGTCCTCCGCCCCGAAGGAGGTTCGCACCACTCCCGGATGCAGGGCATTGGCGGTGACCGGGCTGCCCTGCAGGCGTCTGGCCAGTTCGTAGGTGAACAGGAGGTTGGCGAGCTTGGACTGGTTGTATGCGCGCGAGCCGGAGTAGGAGTTTTCGCCTTGGAGGTCATCGAAGTCGATCCGGCCCTGGGTGTGGGCGTTCGAGGACACCGTCACGACCCGCGCCGGCGCGCTCTCCTGCAGCCTCTCCAGCAGCAGATTGGTCAGCAGGAACGGTGCCAGGTGGTTTAGGGCAAAGGTGTGCTCGAGACCGTCGGCGGTTACATGCCGGGTGCTCCAGTATCCTCCGACGTTGTTGACCAGCACGTCGATACGGGGGAGTGCCGCCAAAATCTCCCCGGCCATTCGCCGAACGTCCGCCTGCGACGACATATCGCCGACAAAAACGTCAACCTGTCTGCTGCCAGCTGCGCGGATCTCCTGCGCGGCCGCCTCTGTACGTCCTTGGTCTCGCCCCGTGATCGCCAGCTGCGCGCCCATGGCTGCCAACCCGAGCGCTGTCGCCTTGCCGATTCCTCCGGTGGCACCGGTGACCAGCACGGTCCGGCCCCTCATTGCCTGGTTCTGGGTCATGGTCTGGATCCTCCGACGCCTGGCTATGCCGTTACCTTACGTCCCCCGGCCCGCTTGATCGACAGGTTGCGCGGTTCGGTAGCCCAGCCCTTGCCCGCCGGTGACACAGAAGCGGCACTGTCCGGACCCGGGGCCCGGACAGTGCCGCTTCCGTGTGCTTGGCGGTGCGGACTAGCCGCGGCCGCTCACGCAGATCAGGTACCGCGCGTAATCGATCGCGTACTTCAGCCAGCCGCGGACATCCCACCAGTTCTTCGGCGGGATGGGCCGCTTGCAGGTCGGCTGTTCCGGGCCGGCCTCAACCGTGACCGGGATGGTCACCGTGGTACCCGACGAAGCAGCTGTCAGGACCAGGGATCCGGTGCCGGAGGCCGACGCCGGCAGGGTGGCCGTGACGTTTGCTGCACCACCGGACACCGGGACGGAACCCAGTGCGACGGCGGTTCCCCCGGTGGGTACCCAGCCCACCGCCAGCGTGGTGTTGGCCGGGCTGCCCAGCGAGGTCAGGTCCAGCTTCTGGACCGTGAAGGCCACTGCGGAACCAGCCTTTGCCGTGGCGGGAGCACCCTTGGTGATGACGCCCTGGCGGGCGAAATCCGGGGACACCGGGCTGTTGGCCTGCAGGTAGCTGATCCACGCATCCCGGTCGATCAGCCCGGAATCCCGGGTATCAGTGCCCTGGCGGAAAGTGGTGAAGTTATCCCCGCCCTGGGCCAGGAAGCTGAACGTGCCCACCCGGTAGGCCCGGGCCGTATCCAGGGGTGCACCGTTGATCGTCACGGCCTGGATCCGGGAGCCGCGGGGCTGGTCCGGGTCGTAGGTGTAGGTGACGTTATCGGAGAGGCCCAGGGCCAGGAACGGACGGGAGCTGCCGTCCGGCTGCCACTGTTCCTCCAGCACCGCCTTCAGCTGGGCCCCGGTGAGCGTGGTGGTCCACAGGTTGTTCACGAAGGGGAGCACGGCGTTGGCTTCGGCGTAGGTAATGACGCCGTCCGGTCCGTAGTAGAGCTCCGCCCGCAGCCCGCCGGGGTTGGTGATGCCGATTTCGGCACCGCCGCGCTCGGGAGCGGCCAGCGAGGAGAGCAGCGAATCGGCCACCAGGTTGCCCAGTGTGGATTCGTTGGACCGGTCATCGCGGTTGGTGCCGGTGAAGGCCGTGGTGATGTCGGCGGTGACCGAGCCGACCGGCTGGTTGCCAACCTCTGCTGCGTAGGCCAGGGCGGCGTCGACAATCCGCTTGACCTCGGCGACGGCCGGGTAGGCCGCCACCAGGTCGGCAGCGGGGGTGGTGGTCCGCGCGACGTTACCGGCGGTGTAGGAAAGCACCTCGTCCGTCTCGGCGTTGTACTCCAGCTCGATCTGACCGATGAACTCACCGTACGAACCGGTCTGGACCACCGGACGGGTTTTGCCCTCCACACCGGGAACCGGAGCATCCCACGCGTACTGCTTGTGCGTGTGTCCGGTGTAGATGGCGTCCACCAGCGCGCTGGTTTCCGTCACGATCTCCGCGAAGGCACCGCCGCCGGCAAGCTCCTCTTCCAAGGTGGCGCCGTCGGGCGTGCCCGCTCCTGCGCCCTCGTGGTATTCGGCAATGATGACGTCGGCCAGGCC
>NZ_DALZXY010000144.1:0-4788 GCF_031988865.1 Arthrobacter sp. | reverse complement strand
GCCCCAGCGCGGCTTTAGCACGGCCTTAGGGCGACTTCAGGGCGCTCACGTGCGGAAGGCCTGGATGATTCCGGCCGGACAGGGCCGCCGCCACCCACACCGAACGCTGGGCGTCATCGTGCTGCCCGTCCCGAAGGTAGTCAAGGGCGTTCTCGACTTCCCGCAGGATGCTCCATTCACGGGCGGCCTGCGGGTCCAGCCCCGCGGCAGCGCAGAGTGCTGACAGGCGGTCCTGCAGCGCTTTCTGCGGCTCCGCTTCGTCCAGCTCCTCCAAACGGTTCCACAGCATCGGGGCGACGGCGTATTCGGCTTCTCCGAACACTGCCTGCGGGTCAATCGCCGCATATCCGGCTTGGCGCTTTGGCCCGTCCGCTTCCAGCCTGCGGAGGATGTTGCCGTAGTGCAGGTCCGCGTGGACCAGGACATCCCGGCTGGACCGGCGGCCTACCGCACCGCGCGTCTGGCAGACCTGGAGGGCTTCCTCCAGCAGCCAGCGATCAAACGGACGGTCGAGGTCCTCCCAGTCGGCGGGCAGCTCATCGGAAAACTGTTCGGCCCGTTCCGCAACTGAGGGAATCGCCGCCCACTGTGGGTCGTCCGTTCCCTGCAGGCTCAGGCGGCGGACCAGCTGGCCCCAGACCTGCACGGCCTCCGGCACCGGGACATCCAGTAGGGACGCCTCGGGGTCCAGCCGTTCCAGCACCAGGACCGTGCCTGCGGCGGTGCGGTCCAGCAGGCGGACCGCACCGTTGCCGTCCCAGAGTTCCAGTGCGGCGGACTCAGTGGCAGCCTCGGGATGCGGATACGGAAACTTCAACAACGGCGGGGGGGGAGCCCTCTGAAGCAATGACCGGCAGCACCAGCGCGCCGTAGCCGTGCCAGGACGCCGACCCGGCTGAAGCATCCAGGCGCATCCGGAAATCCCGAAGGCTCTCCTGGACCAGGGCCGGCAGCCCGTCCAGCCAGGCACGGCCCTCCCGTGTACGCAGATAGCGCCGGCGAAGCGCCTCGGGTACAACGACGGCGGGAGCCATGGGGTCCTCCTGGAGATAGTTGGATTTGGGTCCGGTACCCCATCAAGCCGGCGGAAGCAGCAGAAACCAGCAGATCTGCTGGTTTAGCCGGCCGCCCACGGCAGTGCAGCGGGCTCAGCGTCAAGGCCAGGCGAGGCAGGCACGGCAGCGGCCCCGGAGTAAAGCTGGAGGGACGTCTCCACCAGCCGGTCAATCGCCCACGAGCGTACGGCACCATCGCTGGATCCCGCCAGATCTGCGTAGACACCGGGCAGGGCCGCTTCCATTCCGGCCAGCGAACCGGACGGATCGGCGTAGAAGGCTGCGGACAGTGAGTACGCAGGAACCGGGCCCACCGCGGGAAGGCACAGGGTCGGCAGCAGCGCGACGCCGTTCCGGCCCGCCTCCAAATGCGCGGCGCGGCGCTCTGCCGGTGTTTCGCCCAGCACGGAGACGGCTGCGCCGTTTTGGGCCTGGGCGACTTCATAGACGTAGACGGCCCCGAACTCCGCATCCAGTGCGGACTGCAGGGCCTCGGCGGCGCCTGGTCGGTCACGCAGCTCCGTGCGGTCCGTTGCTGCGTCGTTGGTGCAGCGGGCCGCTGCGTCCTCGCCAAGGACCGGCGTCCAGCCCGATTCCTTGGTGGTCACGCTCCCGCCCAGCACCTGCGCGGCCCGCTGGGCGAGCAGGAGCTGCCCGGTCCCGACGGAGGCCAGGAGGCGGGCGGCACCGTAGTCGGCCCGGCCCGCGGCCTCGAGATTGAACTGCGCAGCAGCGTAAAGCGCGTCGGGATAAGAGTCTGTCGAACGGTCCACGGACTGTGCTGTCTGGTAGGCGGAGGCGCCGCCGGGACTGGTCAGCAGCAGCGCCTGGTCGCGCAGCACCTGGGACTGCATCTGCAGTTCCGCCGAGGGTGCCCCCACAGCAAGCGAGTCGGCTTCAGCGGCCAGGACCCGTGCCGTGGCGAACGCCTCATTCAGTGCCTTCTCCGAGAAGGACCGTGGGCGGTCAGCTTCCGCACGATTGCCCGCCGTGAGGCCGAAACTTGCAACAACGCAGGCCAGAAGGCCAAGCGCCAGCGTACGCCGGAAAGCCCCGGCTGCCGAGGCGGCCCTGGACGGGCGCGCGGCAGGAGGCTTCTGAGAAGAGAGGCGCTTATTCACAACACTCGATGATGTCACGAACCCGGCGCTCCCGCGCCCGTGACCCGGGTACCCGGGAAAGTCGGTAGGCTAGTGGATACAACATCATCTAGTGGGAGGCAATAATGGCGGTTCGGCCCAGCCCCAAAAAAGACACCTCGTCGGACTACCGCAAGAACGCTCAGCGCGCAGAGATCGCTGCAGAGACGCAGCGGCTGACGGACTACCTTGCCCCCACTGTCGCCGGGGAAGGACTCTTCCTCGAGGACATCGAAATCAGGATTGCCGGTGTCCACCGCACGGTCCACGTCATCGTGGACCTCCCCGAAACGGAAATCGGCGGCGTCAGCCTGGACCGGATCGCGGAAATTTCCCGCGTCCTCTCCGATGCCATGGATCAGGACCCGCACGACGACGGGCGTCCCTACAGTCTCGAAGTTTCCTCTCCCGGCGTCTCGCGTCCGCTGACCGAACCCAGGCACTGGCGGAGGAACACCGGCCGGATGGTGCTGGTGACGCCGGTGTCCGGTGACGCTCTCACTGGACGACTGGTCGAGGTGGATGCGGAGGGGATCACCCTGATTCCCGAACTGCCCGTCAAAAAGGGAATGAAGCCCAAACAGGGCGAGCAGATTCACCTGTCCTTTGACCAAATCGCCAAGGGCAGGGTGGAAATCGAGTTCACCCATCTTGAGGACGACCCGGCAGACGAAGATGCAGACGGATTTGAAAGCACAGCCGAGGAGGCCTAAATGGATATTGATATGAGTGCGCTGCGGCTGCTGGAAGCGGAACGGGAAATTCCGCTGGACCTGCTGATCCCCACGATTGAACAGGCACTGCTGGTTGCCTATCACAAAACCACCGGCTCGCAGGAAAAGGCCAGGGCTGAGCTGGACCGCAAGAACGGTCACGTCACGATCTGGGCTACCGAGCTTGACGACGACGGCGAAGCTGTCGGCGAGTTCGATGACACGCCTGCCGGTTTCGGCCGGATTGCCGCGAGCACGGCCCGGCAGATCATCCTGCAGCGGCTGCGCGATGTCGAGGATGACAACATCCTCGGGGAATTCAAGGGCCGTGAAGGCGAACTGGTTTCCGGCCAGATCCAGCAGGGCAATAACCCGCACATGATCCAGGTGAACCTTGGATCCGTCGAGGCGCTGCTGCCTCCGACGGAACAGGTCCCGGGGGAGAAGTACCTCCACGGCTCCCGCCTGCGTGCGTTCGTCGTCGACGTCCGCCGCGGATTCAAGGGCCCGTCCATCACGCTTTCCCGCTCCCACCCGGGGCTGGTGCGCAAGCTCTTCGAACTGGAGGTTCCGGAGATTGCCGACGGTTCCGTGGAGATCGTTGCCCTGGCCCGGGAAGCCGGCCACCGCACCAAGATCGCCGTCAAGGCGCACACCCCCGGCATCAACGCCAAGGGTGCCTGCATCGGTGAAATGGGATCGCGTGTCCGCGCCGTGATGACTGAGCTGCATGACGAGAAGATCGACATCGTGGACTTCAGTGAGGACCCGGCGACGTTTATTGCCAACGCGCTCTCGCCGTCGCGCGTCAACTCCGTCACCATCACCGACGAGGATGCCCGTTCGGCCCGCGTCGTGGTGCCTGACTACCAGCTGTCCCTGGCTATCGGCAAGGAAGGGCAGAACGCCCGCCTCGCTGCGAAGCTGACGGGATGGCGGATCGATATCGTCTCCGACGCGAAGTCCGCCTAAGTTCCTCCTCCGGGAGACCGGATGAGGGCAAGAGATAAGAAAAGCGGTAGAATGTTCATGGCCGGGTCACCGTCCGCCTTCCAACACCCGCAGGAGCCCGTGGAATCGATGCGGCCTGCGGCAGGATCAAGGCATGTTCCGCAACGGACATGCATTGGCTGCCGGAAGAAGGATGACCAGGCTGCTCTGATGCGGCTGGCGCTGGATTCGACGGAGGGCACACGTGCCGTCGTGATCGATGAAAGCCGCCGTATGTCTGGCCGGGGTGCCTGGTTGCACCCCGGGGCAGCATGCCTCGCAACAGCTGTAAAACGCCGGGCTTTCGGCCGTGCCTTTCGGGCACAGGTCGACGCCTCGGGCGTGGAACAGCGGTTCGAAGCTCAAGAGGCGGGTCCCAACCGGGGCCACCTCGAAACCGTCCAACCTGAAAGCGGGTCTGAAATCTGATGGAAACCCGATGAGTACCCAGCGATGAGTACCCGACGATGAGTACTTTGTTGTGCTCTGTGATGGGCAACCCTGCACCTGCAGTGGAAGCCCGCAGTAAATAGACGGTTCGTGCCTGGCTCGGTGCGGACTGAGACAGGAGAAATGTGGCCAAGGTCCGCGTACACGAGCTCGCCAAAGAGCTCGGCATCACTTCGAAGGATGCAGTTGCAAAACTGCAGGAACTGGGCGAATTCGTCCGTTCGGCATCTTCGACAATCGAAGCACCCGTAGTCAAGAAACTGCGCGGGGCATTCCCCGACGCACCTGCAAAGCCTGCGGCTGCCGATAACTCCGGTGCGGAAAAATCCGCGCCGCGTCCGGCTGCTCCCGCCCCGGCAGCGCCTGCACCCGCAGCGCCTGCTCCGGCAGCACCTGCCGCCAAGGCAGAAGCCCCCGCCCCGGCGGCGGAGAAGCCCGCAG
>NZ_DALZXY010000143.1:0-5044 GCF_031988865.1 Arthrobacter sp. | reverse complement strand
CTGGGTCATCCAGCGGGAAACACTGAGCCCGGCCGAGTACGCCGAAATGTGGCTGCGCGATGCAGCCGAGAACCGGGACCGGAACGACTACGCCGCCTCCTACGCCGCCTACCTTGAAGACTTTGCCTCCCGGAACACCACCGCCGTCGGCTTCGGCTCCGTCTGGATGCGCCGCCGTGCGGATCCGGAGGCTGCTCCGCTGCGCCGCTTCGAGGACATCGCCCATCCGCTCGAGTCGCCGATCGGCCCGCACCTCGGCGCCGCCGTCGACCGGTTCGACTGGGCAGACGCCCACCCCGACCTGGCTCCCGAACACCTGGTGGTGGCCGACGACGTTACGGAGGAACGCCACCAGCGTCCAGGGGCCGAACATCCCGGGGTCATACTGTTAAGGCAGGGCGCCGGCCTGCGCCGCACCAACCTGATGAGCACCGAGCTGACCGGGTTCGTCTCGGCCTGCGACGGCGACCTGCCCGCCGGGGCGATCATCGCGGCGCTGGGTGCCCTCCTTGGACGGGACGATCCGGAATTCGCCGTGGGGCTCGAAACAGAAGTGCGAAATCTCATCCTGGAGGGATTCCTCCTGCCGGTGCAGCCCTAATACCACTGCCCGGAATTGGGGCCGCGTCGGCGCCCCCAGCCGGTTGAGGTTACCCTTGTGCTTGGGAAAACCCCATACTGTCTTAGGATGAGCAGGCCTGCGGTCCTTTCCGCGCCGCCCTCATTTTCATTTGATCTACCCCGTACGTAGGAGAACAGTGCCAGTTAAGGCAACGGACAAGTCGACCGGCAAAAAGAAGAAGTTGGTAATTGTCGAGTCCCCGGCCAAGGGCAAGACCATCGCCGGCTATCTCGGCGAAGGTTTCGAAGTGACGGCCTCGATGGGGCACATCCGCGACCTTCCCCAGCCCTCGGACCTTCCCGCAGAGCTGAAGAAGACCTCGCTGGGCAAGTTCGCCGTCGACGTCGAAAAGGACTTCGAGCCGTACTACGTCGTCTCCACGGACAAAAAGAAAAAGGTCGCCGAGCTCAAGGCCGCGCTCAAGGACGCCGACGAACTTTACCTCGCAACTGACGGTGACCGCGAAGGCGAAGCCATCGCGTGGCACCTGCTCCAGGTCCTGAAGCCCAAGGTGCCCGTGCACCGCCTGACCTTCCCCGAGATCACCAAGGAAGCCATCCAGCGCGCCCTGCAGGAAATGCGGGACATCGACATTTCCATGGTTGACGCGCAGGAAACCCGCCGCATCCTGGACCGCCTGTACGGCTACGAAATCTCCCCCGTGCTCTGGCGCAAGGTGGCCCGCGGCCTGTCCGCCGGCCGCGTCCAGTCAGTGGCCACCCGTCTCGTTGTGGAGCGCGAACGCGAACGCATGGCCTTCCGCTCCGCGTCCTACTGGGACCTGCTGGGCACCTTCGCCACCGCGTCCTCGGAGACTTTCAAGGCCCGTCTGACGTCGGTCGACGGCGCCCGGATCGCCACCGGCAAGGACTTCACCGACCGCGGTGAACTGAAGTCCAAGAACATTACCCACCTGGACGAGGCAGCGGCGGTGTCCCTGGCCGCTGGCCTGGAATCGTCGTCGTTCTCTGTCCGGTCGCTGGAGACCAAGCCGTACACCCGCCGGCCGGCCGCACCGTTCACCACCTCCACGCTGCAGCAGGAAGCCAGCCGGAAGCTGCGCTTCTCCGCCCGCGTGACCATGCAGGTGGCGCAGCGGCTGTATGAAAACGGCTACATCACCTATATGCGTACCGACTCGTCGGCGCTTTCGGACCAGGCCATCAACGCGGCCCGCCGCCAGGCCTCGGAGCTCTACGGCCCCGAATACGTGCCCGAATCCAGCCGCGTCTACAAGGGCAAGTCCAAGAACGCCCAGGAAGCCCACGAGGCTATCCGCCCCTCCGGCGATTCCTTCCGCACCCCGGCACAGGTGGCCTCGTCGCTGCGCGGCGACGAGTTCAAGCTGTACGAGCTGATCTGGAAGCGCACCGTCGCCTCCCAGATGGCCGATGCCAAGGGCTCGACGGCGTCTGTAAAGCTCGGCGCGGTGTCCGCGGACGGGCGCGACGCCGAGTTCTCGGCCTCCGGTACGGTCATCACCTTCCGCGGATTTATGGCCGCCTACGAGGAGGGGCAGGACGCTTCCCGGAACGAGGATGACGGCTCCGGGGACAGCCGCCTGCCGGTCCTGAAGAAGGATGACCCGCTGACCGCCGCGGAGCTGGCCGCCGGCGGCCACGAGACCTCCCCGCCGCCGCGCTTCACCGAAGCGTCGCTGGTGAAGATGCTCGAAGAGCTCGGCATCGGCCGGCCGTCCACGTACGCCGCCACCATCTCCACCATCATGGACCGCGGCTACGTGACCGTCCGCGGCCAGGCACTGGTTCCGAGCTGGATTGCGTTCTCCGTGGTGCGCCTGCTGGAGGAGCACTTCACCGACTACGTGGATTACGATTTCACCGCGGCGATGGAAGAGGACCTGGACCGCATTGCCCGCGGTGAAGCCGGCCGCGTGGACTGGCTGAACAAGTTCTACTATGGCGACCGCGTTGATACCGGCCTGCACACCATCGTCAACGACCTCGGCGAGATCGACGCCCGCGCGGTGAACTCCATCGAGATCGCTGACGGCATTGTGCTGCGTGTGGGTAAGTTCGGACCCTACCTGGAGCGCCCGCTGCCCGCGGACGCACCGGAAGGCACGGAGCCGGACCGCGCCAACGTTCCCGAGGACCTGGCCCCGGATGAACTGACCGCCGAAAAGGCGATCGAACTGATGAACAGTGCCGGTCCCGAGGAACGCGTGCTCGGCGAGGACCCCGAAACCGGGCGCACCATCGTGGCGCGCAACGGCCGCTACGGGCCCTACGTCATCGAACTGATCCCGGAGCCCACGGCCGAGGAACTGGCCAACCAGCCGGTGGAGTACTACAAGAACGGCAAGCCCAAGCCGCCGAAGAAGCCCGTCAAGGTCAAGCCGCGCACCGGTTCGCTCTTCAAATCGATGAGCGTCGAGACGGTCACTCTTGAGGAGGCGCTGAAGCTTATGCGCCTGCCCCGCGTGCTGGGCACCGACGCCGAGGGCAATGAGATCACCGTGCAGAACGGCCGGTTTGGGCCGTACCTGAAGAAGGGCACGGACTCCCGTTCGATCGGCTCCGAGGAGGAGATCTTCACGATCACCCTGGAGCAGGCCCTGGAGATCTACTCGCAGCCCAAGCAGCGCGGGGGACGCCAGGCGGCGGCCCCGCTGGCGGAGTTCGGCACCGATCCGGTGTCGGAGAAGCCCGTGGTGGTCAAGGACGGCCGCTTCGGCCCGTACATCACCGACGGCATCACGAACATCACGGTCCCGCGGTCCATGGCGATCGAGGAACTGACCCGCGAACGGGCCCTGGAACTCCTGGCCGAAAAGCGCGAGAAGGGCCCGGCCAAGAAGCCCGTCCGCAAGCGCGCCACGGCCAAGAAGTAAGTGTGCCGAATGCCGTGCGTTGGTTCCGGGTCCCTGCACAGGGCCCGGAACAAACGCGCGGTTCAGGCAGCGCGATAATGGGATCATGCGACTAGGCGTCCTGGATATCGGGTCCAATACCGTCCACCTGCTCCTGGTGGACGCCCATCCGGGTGCCCGCCCGGTGCCCTTCGCCTCCCATAAGCGTCCGCTGCAGTTGGTCGCCCATCTGGACAGCGACGGCGCCATCACGGACGAGGGCCGGCGCCTGCTGGTGGAATTCGTGGAAGAAGCCCGCGACTTCGCGGCCCAGCACCGGGCCCAGGACCTGCTGGCCTTTTGCACTTCCGCCATCCGGGAAGCGGCCAACGGGCCTTTGGTGCTGGAGCATGTGGAACTCGAAACCGGCGTCGAGCTCAAGGAACTGAGCGGACGGCAGGAAGCGTCCATGACTTACCTGGCGGCCAGGCGCTGGTACGGCTGGGGTGCGGGAACCCTGCTGGACCTGGACATCGGCGGAGGGTCCTTCGAGATGGCCCAGGGCCAGGATGAACTGCCCGACGTCGCCGTCTCGGTCCCGCTCGGAGCCGGACGTCTCACCCGGGACTGGCTGGAAGGCGATCCGCCCACCCCCGGCAGTGTGGCAGCCCTGCGGGCCTACATCCGGAATACCGTGCACGACGCTTCCCTGGAGTTCCTGCCCTACGGGGCACCGGACCTGGCCACCGGTACCTCCAAGACTTTCCGGTCCCTGGCCCGCCTGACGGGCGCTGCGCCGTCGCTGGCTGGGCCCTACGCCCGGCGCCGGCTGCGCCGCAAAGACCTCTCGGCACTGACGCTGCGGCTGGCCGCGATGAGCGTGGCCGAACGGTCGCGCCTCGACGGAGTCTCCGGTCTCCGGGCGCCTCAGGTGCTCGCCGGAGCGCTGGTCGCTGAAGCAGCGATGGAAGCCTTCAACCTGAAATCCCTGCGCATTTGCCCGTGGGCACTGCGCGAGGGGCTGATCCTGCAGCGTTTCGATACGCTGCGCTTCGATACTCCCGGTCCCTTGCCGGCCGGGCCCGAAACATACCCGCCAGAACGAGCCGGGACCCTGGTCCTGGCTGCTGCCGGTGAACCGAGCGGAAGTACGATGCCATGACCCTGACCTCCCCGAACCCCGTCCAGCCGGATGCCAACCTGCCACACATCCCGGTGGCCCTGTCCAGCTCCTCGGTCTATCCGCTGTCCGTCCATGACACATTCGCCGTCGCCCACGACCTGGGCTACGACGGCGTGGAGGTGATGGTCACCGGCAGTCAGATCAGCCGGAACCCGGAGACCCTCAAGGGCCTGATCGACCGGTACCAGCTGCCGGTGATGGCCATCCACGCCCCGACCCTGCTGCTCACCCAGCAGGTCTGGGGCAAGGCCTGGACCAAGATTGAACTCTCCGCAGCCATGGCTGCCGAGGTGGGCGCGCACATTGTTGTGGCGCATCCGCCCTTCCGCTGGCAGACCGGGTACGCCGAGAACTTTGCCGAAGGAGTCCGGCGGATCGCGGAGGATTATGGCGTCACCATTGCCGTGGAGAACATGTATCCGTGGCG
>NZ_DALZXY010000142.1:3049-5155 GCF_031988865.1 Arthrobacter sp. | reverse complement strand
TTTGCTGGCTGGACGGTTTGCCCCATACGACGTACGCCCAGATACACGGTGACCCAAACGCCGGCGGCCACCAGCGCGGGAATAGCCCAGACACCAAGTCCCAGACGCCAGGTTCCGCCCAAGGCGCCGTTGACCGGAACGGCAACCGCCGCAACAAGTGCTGTCCCAAGCGATAAGACCGTTGTATACAGGCCTGTCACCCTCCCAATGCGGTCCGGAAACCACCGCTTGACCAGGACCGGCATCAGCACGTTGCCGACGGCAATGCCGCACAGCGCCACGGCGCTAAAGAGCAGGAAGAAGGTGGTGTTGGGTGCCACCGCACGGAGGGCCAGTCCCAGGGCGATCGCCAACATCGCACCGAGCACGATGATTTCCGGGCCGCGTTTCTTGGCCATTCTGGGCGCGAGGGGCCCGAACAGTGCAAAACAAACAGCGGGGGCAGCAGTCAACAGGCCGGCGACCAGCCCGCTGAGGTGCAGGTCCACGATGACATTGCCAAGCAACGGCCCCAGCGAAGAAATGCCCGGCCTCAGGTTCGCCGCGGCCAGCAGGATTCCTGTCAGGAGCACGGCGAGAAACCAAGGTTCTGGGCTAACATTCTTCTTCATTCAACTGATCATATAATGATGGGATGAATCCCTCGCCTCACTCGGCCGATCGGCTGCCGCAGCCCCGTCGGGAGTCCTTGGTTGAACAGGTCATTGAGCAATTCCGCAGCCGGGTAACCCAGGGCTACTGGCCGGTGGGGCACCGGATACCCACCGAACAGGCCCTCGTCGAACAGCTTGGTGTCGCCCGGAACACCGTTCGGGAGGCCGTCCGCGCGCTGGCCAACAACGGGTTGCTGGATATCCGCCAAGGATCCGGTACCTATGTCATCGCCACGAGCGAACTGGCGGGCGTAATGCAGCGGCGGTTTGCGCAGGATTCATCGGATGACGTGACTGAGCTGCTGCGGGAGCTTGCGGCCAGCGGTGCGCGGCTCGCGGCCCAGCGCCGGACCGACACCGATCTGGAGCGGCTTGAGCATCTGCTGGAGCAGCGCGATGAGGCCTGGGACCGTGGTGAACTGGAAACCTATCTGGAAGCTGACGCGCAGTTCCACCGCGCCGTCGTTGCTGCCAGCCACAACGCTTCATTGGTCAGTTTGTATGCGGATCTTGACGAGGTCTGGCGCAGTATTCTGCGTCGGCGTATCGGCGCTATGCAGCCCGGAACCCGCCGGCCGCACGAGGACATTGTCGAGGCGATCCGACTCCGCGACGGCGCGGCTGCCGATGCCCGTGCTCGGGCCGACCTCATGGGCGATTCGTAGCCGGGACTTCCGCTACGGCGGTCCACCTCAAGAAGCTGCCGGCCCCTCCGGGTAAGCCACCTAGCAACGCAGGAATCGCTCCAAGCAGGTGGCAGGCAGTCTGCAGGCCTGGCGGGTTGCTGCCCTGCTTGGGGGTGACCGCGCGGTGCGGCGCGGGGAGTGCGGTAAGCGCGGAGTTTTGGTGGGTTGGTGCCCTGTCGGGATGACCGCGCGGACCGGCGCGGTGAGTGCGCAGATGTGGCGGGTTGCTGCCCTGTCTGGGGATGACCGGCGAGGCCCGGCGCGGTGAGTGCGCAGATGTGGCGGGTTGCGGGCCTGGCCCGCTGAGTCAGTGTTCAGATATGGCGACCTGTGCCGCGTTGAAGCCGCCAGAGCTGCACACCGAAGAACGGCTGAAGCCTGGCCGCGCTCTTTTCTGCGGAACGCTTCGAACCTGTGACGGCCGATAAGCAGGCCTGGCGGGTGGCTGCCCTGTTTGGGGCTGACCGGCGCGGTGAGTGCGCAGATGTGGTGGGTTGCTGGCCTGGCCCGCTGAGTCAGTGTTCAGATATGGCGACCTGTTCCGCGTTGAAGTCACCAGAGGTGCACACCGAAGAACGGCTGAAGCCTGGCCGCGCTCTTTTCTGCGGAACGCTTCGAACCTGTGACGGCCGATAAGCAGGCCTGGCGGGTGGCTGCCCTGTTTGGGGCTGACCGGCGCGGTGAGTGCGCAGATGTGGTGGGTTGCTGGCCTGGCCCGCTGAGTCAGTGTTCAGATATGGCGACCTGTTCCGCGTTGAAGTCACCAG
>NZ_DALZXY010000142.1:0-2949 GCF_031988865.1 Arthrobacter sp. | reverse complement strand
CCCGCTGAGTCAGTGTTCAGATATGGCGACCTGTTCCGCGTTGAAGTCACCAGAGTTGCACACCGAAGAACGGCTGAAGCCTGGCAGCGCCCTTCACCGCATATCCCAGACCCGTCGAGGCCCTGATCCGCGAAGCACCCGACGGTTCCCGGGCCGCCCGCCCCAGTCGCCGTCACCGCCACACGCAAAGCCTGTCCGGGAACCCCGGAGCAAGCGGCTAGATTAGTAGGGAGAACTTCTTCCTTAGCGTGCAGCATGGCTGCAGAAACGGATTCCCAGCGTGGTCCTTCGACTTTCCACTCTTTTCCTGCGCACCCTGCGCGAAGATCCGGCCGACGCCGACGTCGCCAGCCACCGTCTGCTGGTCCGCGCCGGCTACATCCGCCGCGCCGCGCCGGGTATCTATTCCTGGCTGCCGCTGGGTCTTCGGGTGCTGGGCAAGGTTGAGACCATCATCCGCGAAGAAATGGCCTCGATCGGCGCCCAGGAAGTCCACTTCCCTGCCCTGCTGCCGCGCGAACCGTACGAAGCGTCCAACCGCTGGACCGAATACGGCGACAACCTCTTCCGCCTGCAGGACCGAAAGGGCGCGGACTACCTGCTGGCCCCTACCCACGAGGAAATGTTCACCCTCCTGGTCAAAGACCTGTACAGCTCCTACAAGGACCTTCCGGTTTCGCTCTTCCAGATCCAGAACAAGTACCGTGACGAGGCCCGGCCGCGCGCCGGCCTGCTCCGCGGCCGCGAGTTCATCATGAAGGACTCCTACTCCTTCGACATCGACGATGAAGGCCTCGAAGCCAGCTACCAGGCGCACCGCGGCGCTTACCTGCGCATCTTCGAGCGCCTGGGGCTCGACGTCGTTGTGGTTTCCGCTGTTTCCGGCGCCATGGGCGGCTCCAAGAGCGAGGAATTCCTGCACCCGACTCCGGTTGGCGAGGACACCTACGTCCGTTCGGCCGGCGGCTACGCAGCCAACGTCGAAGCCGTCACCACTGTCCCGCCGGCGCCTATCGACTTCGCCAACGCGCCCGCTGCCCAGGTCGTGGACACTCCGGACACCCCGACCATCGACACCCTGGTTGCCGATGTCAACGCCCGTTTCCCGAAGGACGACGGCGAATGGAGCGCCGCGGACACCCTCAAGAACGTGGTGCTCGCGGTCTCGCTGCCCACCGGCGAACGGCAGATCGTCGTCGTCGGCGTCCCCGGTGACCGTGCCGTGGACCTCAAGCGCATCGAAGCCAACATCGGCGAGCACCTGGAAATTGCCGGCGAGCTGGCCGTCGAGGCAGCGACCGAGGATGACCTGAAGAGAAATACCGGCCTGGTCAAGGGCTACATCGGCCCGGGCCTGAGCCTGGCTGAAGCCGTCCTCGGCACCGAATCGGCAACCGGCCTGGTCTACCTGGTGGACCCGCGTGTGGTCTCCGGCACCAGCTGGATCACCGGCGCCAACACTCCCGGGAAGCACGTGATCGGCCTGGTTGCCGGCCGCGACTTCGGCTGGGACGGCGTCATCGAAGCCGTTGAGGTACGCGAAGGCGACGAGGCTCCGGACGGCTCCGGCCAGCTGGAAGCCGCCCGCGGCATCGAAATGGGCCACATTTTCCAGCTTGGCCGCAAGTACGCCGAAGCCCTGGGACTGAAGGTCCTGGACAAGAACGGCAAGCTTGCCACGGTGACCATGGGTTCCTACGGCGTGGGCGTCACCCGCGCAGTCGCAGCCCTGGCCGAATCCAACCGTGACGACAAGGGCATCATCTGGCCGCGCTCCGTCGCGCCGGCAGACGTCCACGTTGTGGCCACCGGCCGCGGCGAGGAGATCTTCGAAGCCGCAGCCAAGCTCTCCGAAGAGCTTGAAGCCGCCGGTCTGGAAGTCATCTACGACGACCGTCCCAAGGTTTCCCCCGGCGTGAAGTTCGGCGACGCGGAACTGATCGGTGTCCCGACCATCCTGGTGGTCGGCCGCGGACTGGCTGACGGCGTGGTCGAAATCAAGGACCGCGCCACGGGCGTGGCCGAGAATGTGCCGGTTGCCGAAGCTGTGGAGTACGTGCTCCGCGCTGCCCGGGCCTGAGCCGCTAGGTTGGTCTCCGGGCTCGAGGAGATAACGCTCGCCACCATCCTCTTGATTGTGGTGGCGGGCCTCGCGGCTGGATGGGTCGACGCCGTTGTAGGCGGCGGCGGACTGCTCCAGCTGCCCGCGCTTCTTCTCGTGCCCGGAATCGCCCCCGTCGAGGCCCTGGCCACGAACAAGATGGGTTCGATTTTCGGGACCACCACCAGCGCGCTCACCTACTACAGACGCGCCCACCCGGACCTGAAAACCGCGCTGCCCATGGCCGGCGTCGCGCTGGTCGGCAGCTTTTGCGGAGCGATCCTCGCGGCGTCGCTGCCGGCATCGGTGTTCAAGCCGATCATTGTGGTGGCCCTGATCGTCGTGGCCATCTTCACCGCCACCAAACCCACGGTTGGTGAGCTAACCCAGCTCCGCCACACCGGGAACCGGCATTACGTCACGGCAGCTGCCATCGGCGGCGTCATCGGATTCTATGACGGACTGATTGGCCCGGGAACCGGTTCCTTCCTGATCATCGCCATGGTGACCATGCTGGGATATAACTTCCTGGCCGCCAGTGCCAAGGCCAAAATCGTGAACATGGCCACGAATATCGGCGCGCTGGCCTTCTTCCTGCCGCACGGCTCCCTGCTCTGGGGCATCGGCCTGATCCTCGGCATCGCCAACATGACGGGCGGCTACATTGGCGCGCGGATGGCGGTGAAGCAGGGGAGTAAGTTCATCCGGATCGTGTTCCTGGTGGTGGTCGGCGCGCTGATCATCAAACTCGGCACGGATGTCTGGATGGAGAACTTCCAGGGCTAGTGCTTGCCCGGCGGCCCGGCTCCAAGCGCCGCACGCGCCGCACGCGCCGGCTCCAAGCGCCG
>NZ_DALZXY010000141.1:0-5165 GCF_031988865.1 Arthrobacter sp. | reverse complement strand
AACATTACACGCCTGGCGGCACCCGCGCAAATCCACCCAACGTGGCCTGCGACACGCCCCTGAAGGGGGTCGGAAACCCCTTGGTTCGACGCTAGCCAGGTGCTCCTGCAGAGTTGCGGCGGCCCTTTCCCTGCTGCCTGGGAAGTTCGACTCCGCCGGCCACCTATTTCACCGGCCCTCCATTGCGCCGGCCCCCTATATGCACGGTCCCCTATATAGAGCCCCTATATAGGGACCGTGCATAGAACCTCTAACTGCTGACGCGGGAAGCCGTGGAGATTTGCGCAACCCAGCCGCATCCCGTGCATCCCTTCAGGAGGACCCCCGCCTGAAGGGATGCACCTGAACGGCGCCCTCCATCAAACCGGCCCCCTATGCTTCCCTACATAGAGATGGGCGCGGAAGCCGGCGCCTCACGTTTGTAGGATCGGAGCAGGGCCGGGCGCTCACCCTTTAGAGGGATCGGCGCAGGAGACGGGACCTCACCCTTTAGGGATGGGCCCAAGAACGGGCACCTCGCCCCTATATAGGCTCGGCATATAGGGGCGGCCGACTCCCTTTATACGGAGCGCTGGCTCCTCGCCCGCTCCTCGGCGGCTCTTCCGCGGCTCCTCCCCGGCGGCATCACCCCGGAGCGGCGGCTCCTCCGTGGCTCCTCCCCAGCGCCACCACCCCCGCAGCCGGCGCCGCCACCGCCGTCGGACCCGCCGTCGAACCTGCCCCGGACAGGCCTCCTCCCCGCGCCTCCAGGGGACCCGGCCACCGCATTCCTCACCGCTGCCCACCCCGAAATCGGCAGCCGAAAAATCGGGTAGACTTGTTGGCGGCCCCTCATGTGGTGTCATCCTGTGAACTCCCCCAGGACCGGAAGGTAGCAAGGGTAAGCGGGCTCTGGCAGGTGCATGGGGGGTCTTTAATTTATCCGGAAACAGCGGCATTCAAGCCGCCCCGGGACCGGATGCGAACCGTCAGTGCCAACCGATAGGGTTCTATCTGTGAGTACAGCCCTTTACCGCCGTTACCGTCCCGAGAGCTTCGCGGACGTGATTGGCCAGGAGCATGTCACCGAGCCGCTGATGGCGGCCCTCTCGAAGAACCGCGTCAACCACGCCTACCTCTTCTCAGGCCCGCGCGGCTGCGGCAAGACCACGTCTGCCCGCATCCTGGCCAGGTGCCTGAACTGCGCTGAAGGCCCGACGCCGACCCCGTGCGGCAAGTGCGACAGCTGCGTTGAACTTGCCCGCAACGGTTCCGGCAGCCTCGACGTCATCGAAATCGATGCCGCCAGCCACGGCGGCGTGGACGATGCCCGCGACCTGCGCGAACGCGCCACCTTCGCCCCCGTGCGCGACCGCTACAAGATCTTCATCATCGACGAAGCCCACATGGTCACCTCGGCCGGCTTCAACGCGCTGCTCAAGATCGTCGAAGAGCCGCCGGAACACATTAAGTTCATCTTTGCCACCACGGAACCGGACAAGGTGATCGGCACCATCCGGTCCCGGACCCACCACTATCCGTTCCGCCTGGTTCCCCCGGAACCGCTGCTGGCCTACCTGGAAAAGCTGGCCAGCCAGGAAAACGTTCCCGTGGCCCCCGGCGTCCTCTCGCTGGTCATCCGTGCAGGCGGCGGCTCCGTCCGCGACTCCCTCTCTGTCCTGGACCAGCTCATGGCAGGGGCCGGCGAGTCCGGTCTGGACTATGAGCTGGCGGTGAACCTGCTCGGCTACACCCACGTGGCGCTGCTCGACGACGTCGTCGACGCCTTTGCCGCCGGGGACGCGACCACCGTGTTCAGCGCCATCGACCGTGTGATCCAGACCGGCCAGGACCCCCGGCGCTTCGTCGAGGACCTGCTCGAACGATTCCGCGACCTCATTGTGGTCAATGCGATGCCGGACAGTGCGGCCGCCGTACTCCGCGGCGTCCCCGAGGACCAGATCAACCGCATGCACACGCAGGCGGCCCAGTTCGGCGGCGCCGAGCTTTCCCGGGCCGCGGACATTACGAACACTGCCCTGACCGAAATGACTGGCGCCACCTCTCCCCGGCTCCACTTGGAACTGCTCTGCGCCCGCATCCTGCTGCCCGCAGCGGACCAGTCGGAGCGCGGCACGGCAGCCCGCGTGGACCGGCTCGAACGGCGTCTTAGCTACGCCGGCGACAGCGCCGCGGCGCCCATGGGTGCCGGCGAGGCGCCGCAGGCTTCCGTCCCTGCAACTGAACGCCCGACGGCGGCGCAGCGGCCCGCTGCCTCGGCGCCTGCCGCAGCGGACCCTCGGAACACACCCCAGCAGGCACCTGAACCGGCAGCACCTGCCAGCGGTGGAGCGGCCGATTGGGGCGGAACCTGGGCTACGCCCGCGCCTGCGTCTTCTCCCTCGACTGCCTCTTCGTCTGCCGGGTCGACTGCTCCCGCAGCGTCGAGCCGCACCTGGGATGATGTTTCCCGCGAAGCGGCACAACAGCAGCCCAACGGTCAGGCAACATCAGCCCCCTCTCGGGACTCCGTTCCCGAGCAGGACTCCCATTCCTCGGCCCAGCCGTCGGGAACCAGGCAGCCCCAGGAGCAGCAGACGCCGGCGGCAGCGCCGTCGGACGCAGCACCAGGCAGTACGGCACCCGCTAGTTCGGCTCCGGTTAACCCAGAACCCGTCAGCGCCGGACCTTCGGCAGCCGATTCACACTCCGGCAGCCCTGCGGATGGTGCGCCCGGTTCGTCGGCAGCACCGACGGCCGCGCCTGCACCGCAGGAAGCCAGCCGCCCGGCAGCCGGGGGCGGGCAGATCGAAATGATCCGCCGCGCCTGGCCGGAAATCATGGATGCCCTCACGAGCATCCGCCGCGCTACGTGGCTGAACGTCAGCAAGAACGCCTCTCCGCGCGGCTTCGACGGCCGGGTACTGGAGCTCGCGTTCTCGAATCCCGGCGCGGCCACCAACTTCAACCGCCCGGACCATCTGGAGAACCTCCGCAAGGCCATCCATCAGGTCCTGGGCGTGGATTCGCAAGTCAATGTGGTCCACGACAGCGCCGCGGCAGCGGGTGAACCCGGCCCAAAAGCCGGTAGCCGGCCTAACGCGCCGGCACAGGTTCCGGCGCCAGCTCCCGCGCAGCCGGCAACAGGTGCCGCCGCGCCTGCGTCCGCCTCCGTTCCTGGCGCCTCCCTGCCCTCACCTGCCGCGCCCGGCGCCTCTCTGCCGTCCGGTGCGTCGGGATCCACGTCCGCGGCTCCGGGTTCCCCTTCCGGGGCACCCACCCAACGGCAGGGCTCCCAGGACAGCCCAGTTCCCGCTCCGGCCGGACAGGGCAACACAGCCGCGCCTCAACGCGGGACGGCTCCGACGAACGCAGCCGGGACAGCAGAACCGAGCGCCAGCCACCGGGACACCACCTCCGCCGGCGCTCCCGGCTCTGTCGGACAGGTAGCGCCGCCCCGCGACGGGACTGACCAGGCTGCATCGAGCCACAACCCCCAGCAGCCGCGACCGGCTCAGCACACCCAGACGGCACAACCGGGCCAGCAGGCCCAGTCCCAGCAGTCCGCTGCATCCGGGCCGGGGTGGCCGGCAGACACCGGCGCATCGGGCCCTGCTGCATCCGGCAACGTTGCTTCCGCGTCCCAGCCTTCCGATTCCCGGCCCACCGTGTCCGCGCCCCAGCCCGCCGATTCCCGGTCGCCCGAGCCCGGGCCAACCGCGCCCCAGCCCACCGCGCCCCAGCCCGCCGCTTCACGGAACGCCGCTTCCCAGAACGCGGGCACCCGTCCCGCTGCTTCCCGTCCCTCGGCTCCCCTGCCGGATGACTGGCCGCAGGAGCCTTCCGATCCCGGAGACGTGCCGGAAAGCAACGCCTGGGAAACAGCCGCCGCGCCTGAGGAAATCCACATCAGCAGCGCCGTCAGCGATGACGAGTGGGCCAACACCAACTGGGCCGGCACCACGGCTGCCCGTCCTGCGGGACAGTCCGGCGGCCGCCCTTCCGGGCAGGCACCAGCAGGCCGGCCGGTCACCGGATCAGGCTTCGGCTCCGCAGCGCCGTCGGGATCCGGCGGACCGTCAGGACCCGGCGCACCGTCGGGACCCGCAGCAGGGATTCCCTCCGGAGCAGCCGCACAAGGATCAAATGCCTCGGCAACACAAGCGGCCTCCCGCCCGGGAAGCACCGGGCTGGCATCGCCGGGTTCCACCCGGACGGCAGCGCAGGGGAATCAGGCCCAGCCCGCAGAAGCGCAGGCACCTGCCGGCAACCACGGCAACCGCCCGCTCAGCCGGTACCAGAAGCTGTTGAACGAAGCCGCCCAGCGCAATGGCACAGCAGCGCCGGCCGCCGGGCGGGGCACCGTAGACTTGGGCTACGTCGAAGACGTCCCGAGCGCCGACGATGTGACTCTCGAAGATTCGGGTCTGGTCGGCCGCAAGGCGATCGAACGCATTCTGGGTGGCCGGCTGATCGAGGAACGCAGCCTCGACGGGCATGACATGCGCCGGTAAACCGGCTGCCCACCACCGGTCCAACAACTATTCCCTAAGAAGGCCAAGTGTACGAAGGTGCGGTTCAGGAACTGATCGACGAGTTGGGACGGCTCCCCGGAGTGGGTCCCAAGTCGGCGCAGCGGATCGCGTTCCACATCCTGGAAGCGGACCCCGAGGACATGTCCCGGCTGGCGTCTGCCATCACCACGGTGAAGGAAAAGGTGAAGTTCTGCCAGGTGTGCGGCAACGTCACCGAACAGGAAACCTGCAACATCTGCCGCGATCCGCGCCGCGACCCCACGATGATCTGCGTGGTGGAGGAATCCAAGGACGTCATCGCCGTGGAGCGCACCCGCTCCTTCCGCGGGCGGTATCACGTGCTGGGCGGCGCCATTAACCCGATTGCCGGGATCGGCCCGGACCAGCTGCGCATCCGCGAGCTGCTGAGCCGGCTCTCCGATGATCAGATCAGCGAGATCATCATTGCCACGGACCCCAACCTCGAAGGCGAAGCCACCGCCACCTACCTGGTGCGGATGCTCAAGTCCCTGGGCATCACCGTAACCCGCCTGGCCTCCGGGCTTCCGGTGGGCGGCGACCTCGAGTACGCCGACGAAATCACCCTGGGCCGCGCCTTTGAAGGACGCCGCAGCCTCAACTGAGGGCGGCCGCCCGCGGCGTAAACCGGCG
>NZ_DALZXY010000140.1:0-5312 GCF_031988865.1 Arthrobacter sp. | reverse complement strand
GAACCGGTCCTCGCTCCAGGTCAGATGCGGGGTGTCAGCGGCCTCGCCGGTGGGGAGCATGGGCACGATCGCGGGGTAGTCCCCGCCGATGCCGTCCACGCCCGCGATCTGCGCAGAGCTGATGGCCGCGGCGGCGTCGCACTGGCGGACGCCGACGTCGATGGTGTCGACGGCAGCGGCCATGGCTGCCTCGCAGATTTTCGCCGCTCCGCGCATCAGCTGGATTTCGGCGGGGGATTTGACGGCGCGAACCCAGTTCACCAGCTCGAAGGCGTCCACCAGGGTCCATTCCGGCACGGCGTTAAGCAGGGACCGGTAGGCCTTGGGGGAGAAGAAGTGCGAGTCCATCTCCAGGCCCACGCAGCCCGCCGCCGCGGGGGCGATCAGGTGGCGCTCGCGGAGGGCGAAGGACACCCAGTCAAAGGGGTGCAGATGCGGACGGTGGACATACCGCTCGGGGTAGCCAATGATGCACTCGGGCGGCAGCCAGCTGGTGCGGGAGGCACCGCCGGCGTCCATCTCGCGGGTGAACAGCAGCATCGGGCCCTCGGCCGGCACGAACACCAGCTGCGGAGTGTAAAAGGACCACGCGTTGTACCCGGTCAGGTAGTACATGTTGGCCGGGTCGGTCACCAGCAGGGCGGAAAGCCCCTGCCGACGCATGCGGGCCCGGACCCCGGCGAGCCGGGCATCGTATTCCTCTTGGCTGAATAGCAAGCAGACACCTCCAAAATCGTGAACAGCTGTTGGTTGGTTCCGGGAGCCGGTGCGGCTCAGGAGAAGGAGCTCACATAGCCGCGCTGTTTGTCCACCACGTTGGCCAGGTCCTGGCCGGTGAGCCAGCGCTCAAGGTTGTCCTGGAACTGCCGGGCCAGCGCATCCCGCCAGCCCGTCACGTCGCCGCACATGTGCGCGGACATGTGCACGTTCTCCATGCCCCAGAACGGGTGCGACGCGGGCGCGGGTTCTTCGCTGAAGACGTCCAGTGAGGCGGCGGCGATCTGCCCGGTGCGCAGGGCAGAAAGCAGGGCGGGTTCATCCACGAGGGCGCCGCGGCTGACATTGATCAGGTGGGCGGAGGGTTTCATGGCCGCGAGGACGGCTGCGTCCACCAGGTTCCGGGTCTGCTCGGTGAGCGGAGCGGTCACGGCCAGATGGTCGGCCCAGCCCACGTGTTCGGCGAGCTCGGCGCTGGCCGAAACCGTGCCGAAGTCCGGATCGTTCTCCCGCGGGGTCCGGCCGACGCCGCGCACCTCCAGACCCACGGCCCGCAGGAGCCGGGCCGTGGCGCGGCCAATGCCGCCGGTGCCCACCACCAGGGCCCGTGATCCGGCGGTACGGGTCAGCTCGCGGTGCTTCCAGACGGAGTCCTGCTGCAGCGTCTTGCTCAGGTGCAGCTGCTTGTCATGCGCGAGGATCGAGGCCAGGACAAATTCGGCGATCGGCTGGTCAAAGAAGCCGTGTGCGTTGGTGAGGAGCACCTCAGAATCCCGCAGTTCCTCGAACATCATGGCGTCCACGCCGGCGGCGGCCACGTGCACCCATTTCAGCGAGTCCGCGTGCGGCCAGGCCTCCTGAAGTGCGGAGGAGAAAAAATCCCACAGGAACAGGACGTCCGCGCCGGAGGCGGCCTGGGCGAGGCCCGCGGCGTCCGTCACGGTAACGTCCGCCAGGGCCCGGAGGGCGTCCAGATTGCAGGGGAGGGGCTGACCTTCGGCCGCGAGGATGACCACGCGCCGGTTACTCACAGTGTTACTCACGCCACAACCGTAACCCCATTGCAGGATTGTTGACAATAGACAGGTGTGACCTGCATCATAACTGGCATGACTTCCCTCAGCCCCGCCCTCAAGCAAGCAACCCCGGTGATCGTGGACCATGCCCTTGGCAGCTGGATCCACGGGACCGACGGCAAGGCCTACCTGGACTTCACCACGGGGATCGGCGTCACCAGCACGGGGCACTGCCACCCCCGGGTGGTGGCCGCCGCCCGCGAGCAGGTCGGCAAGATCATCCACGCGCAGTACACCACCGTGATGCACAAGCCGCTGCTTGAGCTGACCGAGAAGCTCGGCGAAGTCCTTCCCGCCGGCCTCGATTCCGTCTTCTACGCCAACTCTGGCTCCGAAGCCGTGGAAGCTGCGGTCCGGCTGGCCCGGATGGCCACCGGCCGCCCCAACATTGTGGTGTTCCAGGGCGGCTTCCACGGCCGCACCGTCGCCGCCGCCTCGCTGACGACGGCGGGCACCAAGTTCTCCGCCGGCTTCGCTCCGCTGATGGCCGGCGTCCATATGTCCGCCTTCCCGTACGCCTACCGCTACGGCTGGGACGAGGACGCCGCCGTCGCCTTTGCACTGCAGGAACTCGACTACCTGCTGCAGACCCGCACCGATCCCAAGGACACCGCGGCGTTCCTCATCGAACCAGCGCTGGGCGACGGCGGTTACCTGCCCACCCCGCCCGCATTTATGGAGGGCCTGCGGGAACGTGCGGACAAATACGGCATCCAGCTGATTTTCGACGAGGTCCAGGCCGGCGTGGGCCGCACCGGAAAGTTCTGGGGCCACCAGTACTCCACCGCGACGCCGGACATTCTCATCACGGCCAAGGGCATCGCCTCCGGCTTCCCGATTTCCGCCATCGCCGCGTCCACCGACACCATGTCCAAGGCCTGGCCCGGTTCGCAGGGTGGAACCTACGGCGGCAATGCCGTCTCCGCGGCCGCCGGCGTCGCCACCCTGGACGTGGTCAAGGACGAAGGCCTGGTGGAGAATTCCCGCATCCGCGGCGAGCAGCTGCAGGCCGGGCTGCGGGACATCCGGGATCGCTTCCCGGTCATGGGGGATGTCCGTGGCCGTGGACTCATGCAGGGGATCGAGTTCACGGCCACGGACGGCAAACCGGATGCAGCAACCGCAGCCGCCGTGCAGCAGGCCACCACGGACCAGGGCCTGCTGACCCTGACCTGCGGCCCGGCCGGCAACGTGGTCCGGCTGATCCCGGCCCTGGTGGTCACCGCCGAGGAAATCAGCCTGGGCCTGGAACGCTTCGAAGCCGCCGTCGCCGCCGTGGTTGGCGCTGTTCCTGCCAACGCCGGTTCTGCGGGCGCTGCCCCGGTGAACGCGGCTGGCTGAGCCCCCAATGACCGACACTCACCTCGCCGCTGTGGCTGGCGGTGTCCCCGCGGACCTCCCGGAGGTCGGCGGGGACAACGCCGGCGACGACACCTTGCGGCGGCAGCTGCTGGCGGCGCTGGCCGCGGCGGGGATTCCTGCCGACACGTCGCCGCGTCGGCTGGCCGAGTACTCCTACGACGCGTCGAACTACCGGGTCCCGCCGCTGGCCGTGGTGTTCCCGCGGTCGGTGGACGACGTCGTCGCCGTCCTCGCGGTCTGCCGGGACACCGGTACGCCGCTGGTTCCCCGGGGCGGCGGCACCTCCATGGCCGGCAACGCGATCGGCCCCGGCGTCGTGCTGGATTTCTCCCGGCACCTGAACCGCATCCATGGGATCGATGAGGCCGAGCGCACCGTGGCCGTGGACCCCGGCGTGGTGCTCGCCGTCCTGTCCCGCGAGGTGGAGCAGGCTACCGGCGGCCGGTTCACGTTCGCCCCGGATCCGTCGTCGAAGAACCGCGCCACGGTGGGCGGTGCGCTGGGCAACGACGCGTGCGGCAACCACTCCGTGCGCTACGGCCGCACCTCGGACCATGTGGCGGAGATCGACGTCGTCACGGCCGACGGCGCCCGGCTCACCGCCACGGCCACCGGCCTGCAGGCGACCGACCCGGGGGACAGCTTTTCCGAACGGCGGGCTGCGGCCCTGGCTGCGGGGCTTCGGGAGCTGGCGCAGGCGAATCTGGCGGACTTCCGGGTGGAGCTCGGCCGGATCCAGCGCCAGGTTTCCGGCTACCACCTGGCCAATCTGCTGCCCGAACACGGCTTCAACGTGGCCCGGGCACTGGTGGGCTCCGAGGGAACCTGTGCCGTGATTGTCGGCGCGCGGATGAAGCTGGTGCCCAAACCGGCCAGCGCGCTGCTGGTCTGCCTCGGCTACGCGGACGTGGTGGAGGCCGCCCGGGACATCGAAACCATCCTGGAGTTCTCCCCGGCGGCGGTGGAGGGGATCGACGAAGCCATTGTGGACACCATGCGCTTCCGCCGCGGCGCCGATTCGGTGACCGGCCTGCCCGCGGGCAAGGCCTGGCTGTATGTGGACCTCGACGGCGACGATCCCGCTTCCGTGCAGGCCGACGCGGACCGGCTGCTGGCCCGCCTGCAGGAAAACGGCCGGCTGATCGAAGGCCGCCCGGTGCCCGACGCCGTCGAGCGGGCCTCGCTCTGGCGTGTCCGGGAAGACGGCGCCGGGCTGTCCTCCCGGCTGTCCACGGGCGGTGAGTCGTGGCCCGGATGGGAGGATTCCGCTGTAGCACCGGAAAAACTGGCCGATTACCTGGCCGACTTCCGCGGCCTGCTGGACCAATACGGGCTGCAGGGTGTGATGTACGGGCACTTCGGGGCCGGCTGTATGCACATCCGCATCACCTACGATCTGCGCACCGCCGCCGGACGGGAAGTGTTCCGGACGTTCTCCGCCGACGCCGCCCGGCTGGTGGTGCAGCACGGCGGCTCGCTCTCCGGGGAACACGGCGACGGCCGGGCCCGGTCCGCGCTGCTGCCGCTGATGTACTCGCCGCGCCTGCTCACGGCCTTCGCTGCCTACCGCCGGCTGTGGGATCCGGCCGGAATCCTGAACCCGGGATCGCTGACGGACCCGGATCCGATCGACGCGCACCTGGCGTTGGACGGGGTGCCCGCGCGGGAATGGCGCACCAGCTTCGACCTGCGGCCGCTGCATTCCGGGGGTGGGTCGTCGGTGGAGACTGATGATCCTGCCGCCGGGGCCGGTGGTGCTGGGACTTCGGGGAGCGGCGTCGATCCGTTTGTCCACGCCGTGCAGAGCTGCATCGGCGTGGGCCGCTGCCGCACCGATGCCGGCGGAGTGATGTGCCCAAGCTACCGGGCCACGAAGGATGAGAAGGACTCCACCCGCGGCCGCTCCCGGGTGCTGCAGGACATGGTCCGCGGCGCCCGCACTGTGGAGGAGGGGTGGAAGTCGGAGGAGGTCCGCGAGGCACTGGACCTTTGCCTGTCCTGCAAGGCCTGCTCCAGCGACTGCCCCACCGGCGTGGACATGGCGACCTACAAGTCGGAGTTCTTCGACCATTACTACCGGGGCAGGATGCGTCCGCTCTCGCACTTCTCGCTCGGCTGGCTGCCGCGCTGGCTGAAGCTCACCGGCCGGGTGGCACC
>NZ_DALZXY010000139.1:0-5352 GCF_031988865.1 Arthrobacter sp. | reverse complement strand
GTAATTGTCCGCCGTCCGCAGGGCCACTTCAAAGCGGTCCACCGCCAGGTGCAGGCGGGCCGGATCGGTGCCGCGTTCAGCTTCGCGAATACCCTGCATGGCCAGGATGACTTCCCGGATCACCGGATCGGAGTAGTCGGTCATCACCGGGTAATCGATCAGCAGGGCAACGTCTGTTTCATACCGGGACCAGGTTACGAGCGCGGTATCCCGACGGTGGCAGGCCGCATCCCAGGAACCGGACCGGGCCTGGGCTTCCGCCCGGACCCCGCGCCGGGCCTGGAGCGCTTTGGAGGTTTTGTGCGCCGCCATGACCAGCCCGGTGAGTGCGCCGACGGCGAGCGGGGGGATAGCGAACGCGAGGACAAAGGTGTACGCCGGAGGAGCGGCACCCCAGATGGCCCACGCCGCGAAACTGATCAGCGCGTAGACCGCCAGGACCACCATCCCCGAGGTGAAGGCGAAAAGCATCAGCGCTGCCGCAGCTACTTTCCGGGCGAATCTTTTGAGCATGCCCACAGGATAACCGCCGAAGCTGTTTCCCGGCAGGGAAAACCAGTAGGCAAACCAGCGGGGAGGCAGGGCAGGTAGCGGCACAGCCGGGCAGATTAACTCCAGATCCCACTATTTCCCGGAAACGACACGCTGGAACTTGAGCCAAAATTGTGGACTTCCGAAGCCAACCTTCAGCTATGGGTACCTATGGTCAGCACATGGGGACTTACAACACACTTTCACGGAAGACCCGGTCAACAGATTATTTCCCTCTGTCCGGGGCGGTCGCATCCGGAACCCGGTGGATACCGGGCAGGGCACAGACGCAGGCACTGCCGCCGCTGGGCCCCGGCCAGGTGTACATCACCCGGCGGGGGACCGCATACCATCCCGGCTGGTGCCAGGTGGTGCAGCGGACCTGGGAATTCAACCGGCCGGCCCTGCAGGTCAAGGACGGCGCAGACGTTGGCGAACGGCGGCTGTGCCGGTCCTGTGAGGCTGAGCCGCCGCACCGCTGAGCCGCTGCACCGGGTTCCGCAGGTACCTCAGGTAACGGCCCCGCGCGTCGCTTCAAGCGCGCGGATCAAGGCCGCGGCATCATATGGGCCGCGGTGCCGGACGCCGTTCACAAAGAAGGTGGGCGTCGAATGCAGGTCCATGGCTTCGGCATCCAGGGCATCGTCCCGGACCCGGTTGACGACGTCGGCCGACCGCAGGTCCGACTCGAACCGGTCAATATCCAGCCCTAGACCCTCCGCCAGGGCCAGCAGGTCCGCAGGGTCCAAATGATCCTGGTCTTGGAAGAGTCCCGCGGCATAGGCAGCGAAGCGGCCCTGCAATGCGGCCGCTTCCGCCGCTTCCGCCGCCTGCACCGCGTGGGGGTGGACCCGGGTGAGTGGCAGGTGCCGCCAGACCCATCGCAGCTCAGCGCCGAAATACTCGCGCACTTCATCGACAACTCCGGTCGCCTTGCTGCAGAACGGGCATTCGAAGTCGCCGTACTCAACCAGGGTCAGGGGCGCGTCCGGAATGCCGGCAATATGGTCCCGGCCAGGGGTCACCGGGCGGGCCAGATGCTTGCCGACAGGTTCCAGCGGGGCACGGGCCTCCAGCACCTTGAAGATCATGGTGCCCAGCCCGAAGGCCAGCAAGGATCCGGAGAGGACCCCGACCCGTGCCTCGTTCTGCGCAGCCGCATCATCGATTGCCAGGCTGATGATGAAGAGCGAGATAGTGAACCCGATGCCGGACAGCGCCGCACCGCCGGAGATCCGTCCCAGCGTCAGCCCGGGTCCGAATTCGCCCAGCCGGAGCCGCCGGAGCAGCGCGGAGATACCGAAAATTCCGGTGAACTTGCCCAGCGCCAGGCCCACGGCCACACCCCAGGTGAGCGGTGAGCGGACCGCCGCTGACAGGGTGGCGCCGTCGAGCTTGACCCCGGCGTTGGCCAGCGCGAAAAGCGGCAGGATGAGGTAGGAGACCCAGGGGCTGAGGGCGCTCTGGAGCCGTTCGTTGATGGAAATGGACTCTCGCAGGCTTCCGGCAGCCGCCCGCGCGTACTCCGAGTTGGGAGACTGGC
The DNA here is from genome assembly GCF_031988865.1 of Arthrobacter sp. Taxonomy (NCBI): domain Bacteria; kingdom Bacillati; phylum Actinomycetota; class Actinomycetes; order Micrococcales; family Micrococcaceae; genus Arthrobacter; species Arthrobacter sp. The sequence goes on along the minus strand of NZ_DALZXY010000139.1, from coordinate 3,278 downwards.
GGAAAGTCTGCGCGAGTTCCAGTGCTCGTTCGACCTCGTGCCGGCGCGGAGCGAAAACGGGAACGGACAAGGCGACGGCGACACCGGCCAAGGTCGGATGGACCCCGGCGTAGTAGAAGGCCAGCCAGGTTGCCGCTGCCAGCACGGCGTACGCGGCGCCCCGGCCGCGGGGCAGATACCGGGACGCAGCGACGGCGGCGAGCCCGACGAATCCGGCAAAAAGCGGCAGGAGCATCAGATGCTCCGTATAGACCAGGGCAATAATGCTCAGCGCAGCGACGTCATCCACGACGGCGAGGGTCAGCAGGAAGATCCGCAGCCTGCCGGGGAACTTCGGCCCCACGAGGGCGAGAGCTCCGAGCAGGAACGCGGTGTCAGTGGAAATCACCACGCCCCAGGCATGGGCGTACTCCGTATTTCCGGCAATGAGCAGGAAGACAAGGGCAGGCAGGGCAATGCCGGCGGCTGCGCCAGCCACCGGTACGACGGCGCGGGAGCGGTTGGTGAGCTCGCCGAGCGCGAACTCGCGGCGTACTTCCAAACCAACGGTGAAGAAAAAGACCGCCATGAGGAGGTCATTGACGACCTCCTGCAGGGTCAGTTCCAGGCCCCAGCTACCGGCCCGGAGTTCGACGGTGGTTTCCCAGAACTCGGTGTAGCTCAAAGCCAGGGGGGAATTCGCCCAGAGCAGGGCCAGCAGCGTGAAGACCAAAAGCAGGGAGGCGGCCCGCTTCTCCTGGCCCATCGCGCCCAAACGTGCGAGCAGTCCGGTAGCGCCGCGGCTGCTGGACATCTGCTGGCCTTCCTCCGGGACTTATCCTGCGTCAGAGACTAGCGGTCACCGCGGAGGCGTTCCATCTCCCGCCGGTCCTTTTTGGTGGGGCGCCCGGTGCCGCGGTCCCGCTGCGGCAGGCCGAGGGCCGGGGCCGGCGGACGCTCCGGGGTGTGATCAGTGAAGCAGTGCGAGGCTGCTTCGGCTCCAACGCGCTTGGAAATGAGGGCCCGGACCTCAAGGATCCGTTCGAACCCGGGCTGCCGGACGCGGATGCTGTCCCCGGGCTGAACCGGCTGCGCAGCCTTGGCAGCATTGCCGTTGAGTTTTACGTGCCCCGCACGGCACGCAGCGGTTGCAGCCGAACGGGTTTTATAGGCGCGGATGGCCCACAGCCAGGCGTCGATCCGCACGCTTTTCGGGGTGCTCGTTGGAATGCTCATGATGGTCCCGAGTTTAGTCCGGGCGCGGGGACCCAAGCAGGCGGGCGGCATCTGCCTGTGCCTGCAGCGCCTGCGGGGGAAGGACCTTCCCATCCACGGCCGGGGACGGCAGCGAACTGCCCTGGGCTGCGAGCAGACGGCGGAGCTCGGCCGGAGTATACGGTTCGGGTGCCCCCGCATGAGCCATGGCGTGGCAGTTGGGGCAGAGCGGAACAAGGTCAGCAACCGGATCCAGGTCATAACCGTCAAGGACCTGGCCTGGCGGCACGATGTGGTGGGCCTGCATCAGGTTGGCGCCCGCGCTGCCAAAGGCTGCGACAAAATCAAAACCGCAGGCTGAACACGCGGGCCCGTTGTGGACCAGGCAGATTCGGTTGGCGTCAGGATCGTTCTCGTAGCGGCTGGCCAATGACCAGCGCAGTGCCTGCTGGGGCAGTGTTCCCGGGAGTGGCGACGTCACACTGCCCGGACCGCCTGCGACCCGCCGGGCCCACCCGGCCCGCAGCGCGTCCGCTGTGTGGCTCTCCAGGACAGTGACGTCTGCCCCATTGCCGCCGGCTGCCGCCAGCAGATCCGGCACCAGGTCCTGGACGGGAATCTGCTCTCCCAGCGGCAGGAGCAGATCGATGTCCACGTCAACGACGGTGAACAGCATCCCCTCTTCGGCGTCAGCGATTTGGTAGGGGTAGGAGACCACAACACCGTGCCCGGCAATTCCTTGGTGGTCCCCGGGCAGCACAAACCAGGCATCCGAACCGGCTTCAAGACCGGGATGCGCTGAGACATCCCAGACGGCCCGGAAGATCCCGGCTTCCTGGGCAGCGATGGCGGCCGTGGAATAGTCGGGCTGCCAGGCTTCCGGCCAGACGGGATCCCAACCGAACAAGACTGCGCTCATGGGCAGCTCTCCAGAGGCCGGATCGGAGTCAACGCGGCTGGTAAGTAAGGCAGTCGGCGAGTTCAGCCCCAGGGCCGACCCGTACGTCGTGGGCCTCACACATCAGGTGGTCATTGTAACGGCATTCTCCCCGCTGGCATGCACCTACCGCCGCAAGGACCTTGGGCAGCCCCCCGGTTGCCGAGGTGTCAATGAAGGTCGAGCAGCTGGCATGTTCCGGGGTGCCTCCGACGGTGATGGCATACGCCGTGCAGCCGTCGTGGTTGAAATCGCAGTTGTGGACAGAGCAGTCGGAAACGGGTGCTACATGGTCAGTCATGGTTCCTCCCGTAAAGGTTGCCGGAGTGGCTCTAATTCCGAACGTACCACCGAAGGCAGCGAATAATTAGCACGAATTTGTGGGCTGTAATTCGCCGACGAGCCTGGCCTCCGGCAGCGGGCGGGCCCTGCCCCAGGGTGCATTTGGAACCTCTCCGGCGGCCTCGGTATAACCGGTGTATGACCTCTGTGCGCCAGGACCCCGTCACAGCCGAGCTGCTCCGGAAGGCCGAGGCGCAGGGGCTGACACTCGACGCCGGGCAGCTGGCCGCCCTGCCCATGCTGGCCCGGGCAGCGGAGACAGCCACCGGGAGTGCCGGAGAAGCTGACCCGTACAGCTCCGTGTACCTGTGGGGCCCGCCCGGGCGCGGGAAGACCTGGCTCCTGGACGCCTTCTTCGACGCCGTGCCCATCCGGCAGAAGCGGCGCCTGCATTTCCACGCCTTTTTCCGTGAACTCCATGCCCGGATCTTCGCCGGCTACGGGAAGTCGGACTATCGGCAGGGATCAGCGTTCGCGGAGGGACTGGACGCGCTGCTGGGAGACGCCCGCCTGCTCTGCTTCGATGAGTTCCATGTCAACGGGCCCGCCGACGCGGCGTTCGTGACCCGGTTCCTGGAGCAGGTCCTGGACCGCGGAATCGTGCTCGTCACGACCTCGAACTACGCGCCGCAGGAACTGCTTCCGGACCAGATGTTCCACCACCTCTTCGAACCCGGAATCGAACTCATCCGCACGAACCTGCAGGTGGCAGCGCTGGACGGCGACGTGGACTACCGCTCCCGCCCGGATGCGCGACGGCGCTCGGCCGGTTTCGCGGCGGGCCACCACCTGCGGCGGGCGGACG
>NZ_DALZXY010000138.1:0-5476 GCF_031988865.1 Arthrobacter sp. | reverse complement strand
TGGATATCTGGTGCCAAAATTAACTTTCAAGACGCAGACAGTGCCTATGTCCTGTCGCCGGAGGGCGACTATCAAGTGCTGATCCAGTTCACGCAGGATCCTTTGGAGTTTCGGGGTCCTGATGGAAAGGTCTACGAAACCCATCCTGGCAGCAGCAAACCGGTTGCACAGATCATGGAGGCAAAGTTCTTAGCAGGTCAGTGGTTCGTCGAACAACTCTCAAGTATGTGACTTTGAATGAGATCACTTTACCGATTGTCTGTTGTAACACTCACTTTCGCTGTGGTGGCTAGTTTCTTCGTTCTTCCTACTGTTGCTGCAGAGTCTTCCAATGGAAGCTCCGGCATGCATGATGACAAAGTGACAGGTAGTTGGCAGCAACATCAGAGTGGAATCTGGGCCAGTTTTGACTTCGGAATTCCTGAGAATCCCATCGGATACCGTTTTGAATTGGTGTGCTTCGAAGACCAGGAATACGGCGATGTGGATTGTTTATCTCAGGCAGCTCAATGCTCGGCTGGTCCAGATGGCAGGCTGGTGTGGTGGTTTGCAGGCCTAAAGACGAGGGCTCCATCAGGCTGGTCACGAGTCTCGGAAAGTCCCAGCTGCATCTATTCAGAGGACCCCGCCGCCTTCGAGGAACGAATCCGCGAGGCGGTTCTGACCGCTTTCCAGGAAAGTCCGATTACTCCCGGTCAGCTGACGATGCAGCCGAGTCCCCATACTCTCGTCGGGGCGCACACGAACGTTTATGTGGAGGCCGGTGAACAGGTTTTCGAAATGAACCTTCTTGGCCAGTCGATCCGCATCGTCGTTGAGCCCACGGAATACACTTTCGATTACGGAGATGGCACTTCATTGGGGCCCGTTCGAGTCCCCGGCGGTCCGCTCCCTGAATTCCGCTGGGGGGAGCAGACAGCAACCAGCCATATATATGAGCAGACCGGTGATTTCCCGGTCACCGTGACCACCCATTTCTCGGGGGAGTACTCCGTGAATGGCGGCCCGATGGTCCCCATCGACGGCCGGGCGCAGGTGACGTCGCCGGTGCAGGTCCTCAGCGTGTGGCGTTCAGAGTCCCGGAATGTGGCTGATGACTGCCTGGTCAATCCAACGGGCGTCGGCTGCTAAATACGCCAGCTTTGACAGCGTTCTTCTCTCCCAGTGGCTGACCGGATATACGCCTGTGGATAACCCCAAACCCCTTGCCCTGAGCCAGTAGCATCAGCGGAACACAGATCGCTGAGGGCGGATCAAGGGGACGAACATGAGCAAAAACAAGGCGGCACAGGCGGGCAAAAGAATTGGGCAAAGTATGGCGTTCGTCGTGGCGCTGTTCCTCATAAGCGGTTGCTCAGCTGCGGCCGGAACCGGGGGTCCGGCCGGTGATGCACCCGCTTCTAGTCCCGCAGCGGGCGGTTCCGCGGAAGCATCTGAATCCCCGACTCCGCTCCCGGCTCCCACACCGTCATACAGCCAGGCTTCGGGACAAGGCCCGGCAGTCAACGTGGTGCTCCCGACACTTCCCGAGGTGGCGAAACAAGAAACCGTAGAGGGTTTCCTGGCGTTCGTTGAGTACTGGTTCGATTTGATCAACTACGGGTATGAAACCGGTGATGTGGAACCGGTCAGGGCCATTAGCGGTCCAAACTGTAAGGTCTGCGTGAACTTCTATGAGGACATTCCCGTTCCCTATGTGGAGGGCGGCTGGTTGGAGGGCGGAAACGTCGAAGTGGAAGATTTGGAGTCAGCATTCGTCCTGACGCCGGAAAACCGACGACAAGCAATCGTGGCCGTCCGTCAACGCGTGATCATTTACCGGGACAGTGCCGGCCAATCTACCGGGGTCACCGCTGGGGACTTGAACGCCTTCCGTCTCATCATTGAAGGAACCTATACGGGCGACGGATGGTTCGTAGACACCGCGGAATCTGTCGGGTGGTAGCCCTAGTTTTCGCGGGAGGCCGGAACCGGCACTGTGAACAGCGTCCTCGGATCCTGCAGCAAAGCGGGATAGGCGAAAGCAGACCGGGCCACCACCGTCCCGGTCAGCGAAATCCTCCGCCGCGCAGTGTCATTCGTCAAAGTCACCGGCCCAACGTGGCCCAGCTCCAGCTGCGAACGGTCCGTACCCAGCAACGCCACAGTATCGCCGTCGTTCATAGCCTCCAGAAAACGCTCCAATTGGCGGCCTCTCTTGCCGGTGATGGGAGTGCCGCGGGCAGAGAGCATTGGCAGCTCGATGACCGGACCGTCGGGATCCCGGACTGGACGGGCGATCCACAGCCACGGGTCGGCTGGCTCAGGGGGAGCCGTCGGCGCTTCGGGCTCCGGCCAGACATACGGCAGGCCCGCCGGAGTCCCCGGAAACAGGCCCGCATAAAAGTCCGGATCTTTTCCAAGGAGATTCGAGCGGTGGCCTTCATGAAACGCCGTGTCACCCAGCCATGGCGGCTTGGGAACGACGTCGGACGCTGCCTCGGGTGCGAACTCCAGCAGCTGGTCCCGAACCGTGTCCGCGAAGCCGCGCGAGACCCACTCGTCGGCCATCGCCAGCCCGTACGCGGTCAGCGCCGGAACATATCCCATCCACATCCGAGTCGCCGGATGGTTCTGCCATCCGTAATCCGGAACAACCAGCGCCCGCAAAATCTGCAGGGTCTCAACCCGTTGTTTTCCCAATCTGGGTGGATCCAGGACCCGTGCGCTGCTGGCAAAGCCTTCATACGGGAGGAACGTCTGCATCGGCTCAGCCTGCGGGGGAGAGAGTGCGGGCCAACACGAGGTCATCGAAAACATGCGGACCCAGTGGGAATTGTTTGCGTCCCACCACCGAGAACCCCGACTTCCGATAAAAGGCCTGTGCCCTCAGGTTCAGGCCATTAACGCCGAGCCACAGGGAACCAGCCCCCGTCTCCTCGGCTGCCTGCAACACTGAGGTCATCAGCGCGGACGCCACACCCCGCCCATGGGCAGCCGGATGCGTGTAGAACTTGGAGAGCTCCGCCACCGGGCCCGGCAGGTCTGCCAAGGCCGCAGCGATCAGTGGATCCGAAGGCGGCTCCAGGACCAGCAGGGCGTAACCGATCGGCTCTGCAGCACCCCGGGCTATCAAGACCCTCCGGGCCTCATTCTGGATATACCCGGAAAATGCGTCCGCCGACAACGCCCGGGCTGCGAATTCTGCCGCCTCGTCCTCCGTCACCGCTGGCGGACAGGCCAACGGAAAGGTCAGGGCCGCGAGTGTGGCCAAAGCAGCGGCATCCGTGGGCGACGCAGGCCCAACGGGAAAGGACCCTGACTCAGTACTCGGCATAGAGTTCACCCGCCATCAACGGGACATCCACACGGTTGTCCGGTCCGGGCAGCGGGCACGCCCAGCGTTCGTCGTAGGCGCAGGAGGGGTTGTACAGGAAATTGAAGTCCAGGATCAGCGAATCCTCCGAGCGTTCACCCAAATGCGCTCCCTTGATCGTGTCCAGCAAATAGCGCCCGCCGCCGTAAGTTCCGCCGTCCGTTCCTGCGAGGGAGTCCCGAACCGGGAGGAAAAGTCCGCCGCCGTACGTGGCCAGCCGCCACAGTGCCAGGCCGCCAACACCGGGGACCTGCACCGTTCCCAGCCGCTCAAAGTACACCGTCCCGTCGGTCCCGGTGGGAACCTCCATGCGCTGCCCGGCGCCGTCGTCGTCAATCGCTGCCTCGAAACGCAGCGCAGGATCATAGGGTGCGACGGCGAGCCCCGTGAAGCGTGCCTTCGCGGAGCCTTCCAACGGGGAAGCGGGGTGGGAACCGAAGAGCCGGTTACGTTCGGTGCGCCACAGGTCGTGGGCGGTCGACGGCGATTCCGCCGTGGCGGTACGCCTGACCTGCGCATATATATCGAAGATGCGTCTGCGCCAGTCAGCCGTCTGGAGTGCCGAAGCAGGAGAAACCATAGGCTCAGCGTAGTGTGTTTGGGTGACTACCGGACTTCTCATTGTGGTGTTGACCTCCATCTTTATCGGGGCCGTCGCCCAGCGAATCGCCGGGCTCGGCTTCGCACTGCTCATTTCCCCCTTCCTCGTCATCATCCTTGGAGCCCATGGCGGCGTCCTGATGGTGAACATCTGCGGATTGATTTCGTCCCTCCTGATCATGTTCCGCGTCTGGAAGGAAGTTGACTGGAGTATGTACCGCTGGCTGGCCATTCCGGCAGTCGCGGGCAGCATCCCGGCGTCGATTGCAGCCGTGTACCTTCCGGCGGCGCCGATGGCCGTGATTGTTGGTGCGATCGTGCTGGTTGCCCTGGGCGCTTCGCTGGTGCTGGCGCGCAACTCGGTGGTGGTTACCGGGAACACAGCGAAGGCAGTTGCCGGGTTCGCCTCGGGCGTCACGAACGCGGTTGCCGGTGTCGGCGGTCCGGCAGTCAGCGCCTACGCGGTGATGGCGCGGTGGCCGCAGCGATCGTTTGCGGCAACGCTTCAGCCGTTTTTCGTGACCATTGCCATCGTTACCCTGAGCGTGAAGCTCACGATGGACCCGGGCCAGATGCCCCCGTTTAGCGCACTTTCCTGGATCATGATCGGGGTGCTGATCGTGGCCGGTATCTATACGGGAGAGAAGCTCCAGAAACACATCAGCGATGAGCATGTGCGTTTTGGCGTCATCGTTATCGCGTTCATCGGCGCGGCGGCGGCGATGGTCAAGGGGATTTTCGACCTCTACGCCTGATAGGCGCTGGCTATCGGCGCGGGTAGCGCGCGGTTGCGGGTCGGGTAGCGCGGGTGGCGCGCGGTTAGTGGGCGGCTGGAGTGCGGCTCGACGGCGGTTGCAGGGCGGGTAGCGCGTCTCGACGGCTGCTGCGGAGCGGGCGCGGTTCAACGGGCTGCTGGTGCGGTCGGTTGTCGGGCTGCCGACCCGGCTATGGGCACGCGTCGGCGGGCTGTCGGTGTGCGATCCGGCTGCGGCCTGGACCGGTCCTAAGTCTCAGGAAGTTTGGACGGCCACCCGTGGTGTGTGACGGCTGCGGCCCGTCGAAGGGGCCCCTGGCACAGACACTCGCCTGGGTTTCGGCTCCCTGAACGTCTGCCACAAAAAGTTGAGTAGTGCGGGTCGAAAGACCAGTAATTGGTGCGGCTGAAAAGGCCTGTTTTGGGGCTTGGAATGTCGGTGGCAGCTGAAAGTGTTGGGGTATGAGCAGCTCCCCGAACACTCCGTTTACCGGGCCCGCAGGCCGGGAAGACAGTGGTGTGCCCGGCGCCCCGGGCCGGGAAGACGGTGGTGTGCCCGGCGCCCCGGGCCGGGAAGACGGTGGTGTGCCCGGGCCCGCGGGTTCTGGTTCCGCTGCGGTGTTTTGCGCTGATCCCGAAGACCTGTCCGCTGTACCCGGTGCTGGGGTTCCGGTGGGGTTTGCTGGGCGGTTATCGCTGGGCTCGGCGAAGCTGCTGGGATTTGAGGAGACTATCGGGGCGTTGGAGCGGCTCGGTGTGTTGATCTG